>JAQXGF010000150.1 GCA_029006155.1 Lachnospiraceae bacterium | reverse complement strand
TACATTACCCTGCAGGCAAAAGAGGGAGAGCAGCAATTGCTCGCACCGGGCGAGACGATCCGCGGCCATGAGTTCCACTACTTTGACAGCACCGATCCGGGAAGCGATTACCACGCAGAAAAGCCGGTCACCGGGCGGAACTGGGACTGCATCCATGGCACGAAGGCGAGCGCAGCAGGCTATCCGCATCTTTATTACTGGTCGAATCCGAAGTTCGCCAGTCGGTTTTTGGACGAAGCGGGCAAATTTTATGTGCAGAAAATTTGATTGCAGAATATCGTCTTATGAAAAACGGCAGCCCCCTCACATTAAGCCACACTTTGCATACAATACACTGTGAGATGGGAGGTGTATGCCGTGACCCCTTTACTGGAACTGGAGCATGTGACTTATGCTTACCACAGCAAAAACGGGGAAGTCTACGCATTGTCAGATATATCCTTTCAGATACAGAAAGCAGAATTTGTAGCTGTGGTCGGTCCGTCCGGCTGCGGAAAATCTACGTTGCTGTCTTTGATCGCAGGGCTGCTCACACCGGAGAGCGGCTCTGTTTTATTACACAGCACAAAGGCAGGAGCAGAAGAAAATACCAAGAGACAGGGCAGGACGCAGGCGGGCATCCGGGAGGATACCGGCTATATGTTGCAAAAAGATCACTTATTTGAATGGCGGACGATTTATCAGAACGTCATTCTGGGACTGGAGATCCAGCACCGGCTCGATGAGAAGGCAAAGGCGCGCGTCGATCAGATGCTGCGCGACTATGGGCTGGAGCGCTTCCGTGATGCACATCCGTCGGAACTTTCCGGCGGGATGCGCCAGCGGGCGGCACTGATCCGGACTCTGGCGCCCAATCCGGAGCTGTTACTGCTCGATGAACCATTTTCCGCACTCGATTTTCAGACACGGCTGTCCGTCTGTGATGATGTGGCGGCGATCCTTCGAAAAGAGCAAAAGACGGCAATTCTCGTGACGCACGACCTTTCCGAAGCGGTCAGCATGGCGGATCGCATCCTGGTCTTAAGCCGACGCCCGGCGACGATCTGCGCAAATCTGAAGATTCAGTTTGAAAAGTCGGATCTGACGCCGTTTGCCCGCCGGAACGAACCGGAATTCCGGACCTATTTCAATCAGATCTGGAGGGAGCTGAATCAGTATGGATGAGAGAGAGATCATTTCCCTGTCGCAGAAACAGTATCTGCGCAGTTTACACAGAAGACAAAACTGGATCCGGACGCTTCGGCTGCTGCTGTTTGTGGCGTTTCTGGCGCTGTGGGAAACTGCCGTGCGGCTGCACTGGATCGACGGCTTCATTTTCAGCAGTCCGTCCAGGGTGGTACGCACGTTTGTGGGCATGTGGAGAGATGGCAGCATTTTCCGGCATGCAGGTGTGACCTTATTTGAGACCTTGCTGAGCTTTGTGATCGTCGTCGTCCTTGGTATCGGGGCGGCACTGCTGCTCTGGTACAGCGCCGGACTCTCCGAGGTGCTCGAACCATACCTGGTCGTGCTCAACAGCCTGCCCAAATCGGCCCTTGCGCCGCTGCTGATCGTCTGGCTCGGCGCGAACCTGAAGTCCATCATCGTCTCCGGGATTTCCGTGGCGATCTTCGGCACGGTGCTGAATCTCTACACCGGCTTCTGCGAAGTCGATCCGGATAAAATCAAGCTGATCTACACCTTACAGGGGACGAGGCGTGATGTTCTCCGCAAGGTCATGCTGCCGGGGACGGTTCCGCTGCTTCTGAGCGTGATGAAGGTCAACATCGGCCTCTGTCTCGTCGGCGTGGTGATCGGAGAGTTCATCGGTGCCCGCGAAGGACTTGGCTACCTGATCATCTACGGCAGCCAGGTATTCCGGTTGGACTGGGTCATGATGTCGATCGTCCTGCTCTGCATGATTGCGATGCTGCTGTACGGACTGCTCGGACTTATCGAGAAACGGTGTCTGCGCAGAAGATAAAAAAGATCCCCATTTGATTATTTTTCTGGCAGAAAGAACGATCAGATGGGGATGTTTCGACTTATGAGCGGGACTTGGAAGCCTCTCGTTCCTGCAGTCTTGCCGCCACGATCCGCGGGAAACGATGCCGGAAGATCAGGGTCGTCATGCAGGCGGCGGTCACATCGGCGATCGGCTCCGAGAAAAATGCAGCCTCGGCAGTAAAGACGGCCGGCAGAAGGAGCAGGCAGCTAAAGAAGATCAGCTTGCGGAACGCCGAACAGAACAGGGCGAGCTTTACCTGCCCGAGTGCAGTCGTCTCATCGACGAGCGGATACTGGATCGCGAGCGGGATGATCATGGCAGTAAAGAGCTTGATATATCGCACCGAGCGCGTCTGGATCTCGGGATCTTTGGTAAAGAGCGATACATAGAGCGGCGAGAGCGTGTGCGTCACGACCATCATAAAGGTACAGAAGCAGACGCAGAGCAGCACGATGCACCGGATCGCCTGCTTCATGCGCGGCGCACTGCCAAGGCCGTAATTGAAGCTGACGACCGGCTGGCTGCCAAGCGTGATCCCACCGAGTGGCATCGTGATGAGGAGCAGATAGCTCTGAACGATCGTCGCGCAGGTCACGAGCGTATCTCCCTCGCCTGGTCCGCCGTAGCGCTGCAGCACCGTATTGAGCACGATGAGCAGGATGCTGTCGCTCGCGATGATCAGAAACGGGGAAAATCCAAATGAGACGATTTTCCTTATGATGCGCATCTGAAAGCCGGCGACGCCGAGCCGCACCGGCATTTTTTTGGAAAACAGCGAGCACAGTACGAACAGGCAGGAAGCGAGCTGGGAGAGCACCGTCGCGATCGCAGCTCCCGCGACACCCATGTGGCACAGGAAGATAAAGACCGGATCCAGGATGATATTGAGCACCGCACCGAGCACGACGGTCGCCATGCTGAGCCCGGAGAAGCCCTGTGCGATCAGAAAGCTGTTCATGCCCGCGGAGATGAGTGCAAAGACCGTCCCGGCGGTGTAAATGCTCACGTAAGTATTGGCATAGTCAAAGGTCGCCGTGCTCGCGCCGAACCACATGAGCAGCCGCGCTTTTGAGAACCAGAACAGCACGGTGAGCACAAGAGAGAGTCCCAGCAGCATCAGAAATGCGTTATTTAAGATGCGGCGGGCTTCTTTTTGATTGCCCTCGCCCATCCGCATTGCCATGATCGGCGATCCGCCAAGGCCGACGAGGGAGGCAAATGAGGAGAGCAGGGTCACGATCGGGCTGCAGACGCCCACCCCGGCGAGCGCCAGATCCCCGACCCCGATGCCGATGTACATCCGGTCGACGATCGAATAGAGCACGCTCACGAGCTGCGCGAGCATCGTTGGAATCGCCAGCCGCAGCACGAGCTGTGGGATGGCGTCATGTTCAAAATCATTGGTGTGTTTTTTCATAGTGTAAATTACTGCTCCGATCTATAAACATGTTAAGATGTTGGGGTTAAAAGGTATTTTGCCCCCTATGATACACGGATTGCTTCGCATTTCATGCTCTCGCAATCCTAAAACACCTCAAATCCGCTCATTTTTCTACGAAAAATGGCTACTTTTCGGTGTTTTGCGGGTCAATAAGCCATGCTTTTTCATGCAAGCATGAAACGCATGACCTTTTGACCCTTGTATCAT
>JAQXGF010000149.1 GCA_029006155.1 Lachnospiraceae bacterium | reverse complement strand
TCTCCTTCCTTTTTCCAGGTGAACCTGACACAGCTTTTCATCCAAAATTTGTCGAAACATCTGAAATCCTGCATTTCCATTCAGCATTGCCCGCCATCGTTTCTCAGGCTCCCACAAAACGGGCAACCCCATAAGCATATTCCTTTCCATATCTGCAATGCTCTGTCTGATAAACTGGTTTTCTGTTCGATTGCTTCCAAACAATTCCTGAAGCAGTCCTGCACACCACTGTGCATTTGTTTTTGATGCACGTCCAGATGCCTGCAGCAACTGCTGTTTCAATTCTTCAAAGCTTTCAGAGGTTCGAAGTATTTGCATAGTGCCTGCAAGTACAGTATTATTTGGTACTCTTCTGAGACATTTTTCAATCTTCTCAATGCTTTCCACCTCCCGGCAGGTACGATACACTCGATCCTGAAGGCACATTTCCAGAAATGAGGCCGCTTCTTTTTCCGGCTCCGGCCAATTGCTTCCTACACTTTTCTGCTCCTTTCTCAGGTTCCATATTTCGTTTTCCCCATGCCGATTTACCGCAATTCTTCCATAACCTTCTTCTGTATACCGTCCGTAGGCATGTTGCTCCAGCATTTCTGCTTCTTCTTCCGAAAGCTCCATGCCATAAATGACGAGCACACTTCCGGGCGCTAATGCCATCCGGTTTGGCAATGGCATTCTCCACTTTGCCTGATAGCCCCCGTAGCTTCGTTCTTCAAAAAAGGGAGCTACCTCTATCTCTGAAAAGTCCTGCTCTGGAAAAATAGCATGAACTATATCTTCTGCCTTCGTAGAAGCATTTCTATATGTATCCTCCACAGCCAGCGGAGAACGCAGCGTAATCACCGTGCTATCCTCCGGCTCCACATAAAACGCATGATTTTGCACCGGTTCATAGCATACCCGTACTGCCCCATACTGTGCGGTACGTCCTGCTCCAAGATGCAGCTTTTCTCCATCCGGAACCAGTTTCTGTAATTCCTCCAGTAATTCCTTTTTTCCTCGAACCTCTCCGAAAAACGATTGTCCCTCGCTGATCAGATCAAATGAATAGAGCTGCCCGGTACTTTTATCACCCTTTTCACTTTTCCCCAATGCATGTCCAATCGCGCGGTCCTCCGGTCTGCGGTGATGATTTTCTGTATCCCGCTCTACCTCACTGTAATAGAGTGTCTCCTCTCCCTCGAAGGCAACAAATAGTCCATCTGCTTTTTCCTTCTGTTCCATAAATGTCGGCATAGCAGCCCTCTCACAGGCTGCAAGATCATATAAGTTATCACTGTCGCTGTATTTCTTTTTCAAAAAACTCTTTGGTAAAGGTTCGTGAACCCGCCCATTTTCATATGGCCAACAAAAACCATATTGCACCTCTCCTGAGAGAAAAAGTGCCTGAAATTGCTCATTTTCATGTATTGCAGAAGTATCATTTCCCATGGCTCTTTCTCTTCGAAGGAACGCAGATGCAAAACCTCCCATCATTGTTCTGCCGCTGATAAAGTTCTCTTCTATCACACAGGGCTGTTCCAGAATCAGATGTACACCAATTACCGAATTCTCATCTCCCGAACCCGAAAATGACCGAATAGCATCTTTTATATTCTTGTCCTCTACCCGAACCATTTTCTCCGGTTCCAGATGACAACGTACATTTCCATACCCTCTCGTGCGGTTTATCCCGATATGCCGAATCATTCTGGCACACCAATTAAGCAGTTCCTCATGCTTCTTTTTCATCGCTTTCGGGATCTCCACATTTCCTTCGAATATTTGATTTTCATGTCCATTCTTACACTTCTGGCATACTACCCGGCTACTGCGCAGCGTATTCTCATCTGCCACGCCATCCTCATTGATTGCCGTTTGTGTGCGAACAGTCGTATAAAATCTTTGCACCCATGCACGTTCTGCATAAGCCGTCCAGCCATTCCGATCCCTTTTCATGGCCTCCAGCAATGCACGTACCTGCCTGTATCCAGCCGGATACAACGTACCAAAATAAACATCCGACTCCATTTCACCCGGAACTCCAAAGACCGTATTCACATCCTCCGGCGATGCAATCCCATGATCCACCAGTTCTTCTGCTGCTTCCCGAAACAATCCTTTGACCCGCTTACCTGGTATAATTGGAATCCCATACTCGTCTGACGCAGTCTCAGTATCAACTGCTCCACCTGATCCTCCACCCGTTCCAACGCATAAATCACTCAACAGCTCAATTGTCAGTCTCATTTTTCGCCTCCCCATTTTTATTAGCTTTCGGCCCTCTGATATAAAGATCCATCATTTCAAGTCCATCCCAAAGCACTGCTATATCATTTGTATTTGCACTCGCATCTGTCAGCACATGATTTTCATTTAACAAGGAAAACAGCTCTGTTATCTGCCTGTTATACCTTCTGCGAAGTCTTCCCACGCTCTCCCCCAGCGTTTTTTCTCCCTGTTCCGATGCATTTCGCAACTCCTTCCATTTCGAACGTGCAATTCCTGATCCTGCAATCCATTCAGAAATCAGATAGAAGTTTTTTAATTCATCCCTCTCAGTACTTATTGTACGATACGGCCGAAGCATTATCCTGCCATTGCTGGCCGTCTGCTTTTCCCTCATCTGCCTCAGGCTGTCTAATCCTCCATAGATTATCTGAAAATCCAGATAACTTCCCATCTCATTTATCGTTCGTTTTTTTGCCGAACGACAGCACGCCTCTGCGATCTCATAAGCTTTCGAAAATGGATAGCCCGGCTTTGCGAATGCAATCCCTGCACAGGCAGAAATCGGAATTCCTGTTTCCTTCAAAAATGCGCTTTGCTCTCTTTCCTTTTCCAGATTTTTCAAAAACTGTTCTGCAGATTGAATCGCCAATGGGCCATAGCATATAAAAGTCAAATCATCTCCTGCACCATAAATTTTCCGAAACGGCGGTTCCCTCTTTTCTTTATAAACCGCCATTCGAGAGTCCGTACTTTCCTGAATCCAATCGGCGCACCATATTTTCATTTTCTCATACGCCACATCGTATAATCGCGCTGTTGCCATAGAAAATTCCCGGAGCTTTGCAATCCCTTTTTTTACGTCAGGCTCTTTCGTCAGCCTTCGAATCGCGTCTCCCATTCGGTTTCCATCAATATGCACTACTGCCACCCATTGTTCACCCAACATTCCTGCCAAGTCTCCAATTTCTTTATACAATGTCTTTGAAATCTCCTGACCAGACGCCTCCCGCTTCTTTATGATCTCCTCTGCTATCCAAGTTCCATCTGCTCCCTGCACCACTGCTGGTTTTCCACTTTGGCTGCATTCTCTTGTCACAGACAGGCACGGGGCATCCTGTGCTCCACGGCTCTCGTACTTTTTAAGCTGAAGTTTTTTAAACAGCTGATCCAAGTCAGTTCCAAAATCTCCCGTATTCTTTCCAATCTCTGTCACCACAGAGAGTCCCGGCATTTCTGCCAAAAGTACGCAGGAAAATCTTTCATTCACTTTCTTCCATGTTACACCGGATTCGTCTTTAAAATACAAGAGTGCATTTCCTCCTCCGATGTAGAGTACCTCACAGTCAATCTCCGGGTCTTCTGCAAATCCGACTTTCTGCGGATTCGTCTCCCATTCCACGCTGATCTTTGAAAATGTACCTTCTTCTGCCTCCTCTTTAACTGCGTTTATCAGAAGCTGTGAAAAGCAGCGTTCGACCAGTGCCGAAGCTCCCTGATTATCCCGAAGTCGATTGGAACTATAAATGTATTTCTGAATTGATACAGTATCATATAATGCAAAAATCCCCATTGTCATGTCCTCCCTTCTATCTTATCTCTATTGTATACTGCCCATCAAAAATTCTGTCAGAGATTTATGGCTTTTTAAATCCTCGATCGTCTTAATCTGGATGCTTCGGTCTGCATCTGACCGTTCCAGATCTCTAATAAAATCATCCAACCGATTCACTTCATCTCGATCAGATAAAAGGCAAACCAGTTCCGTCTTCCCGTGGCCTCCCCCCATCTGGTCAGTGCGATACACAGCTTCAAACCATTTTCCCTTTGCAAGGCGAGTCTCCCCGGATTCAGCCATCGTCAGAGAATATAACGTCAACACAAATCCCCGTACCGTGACAATGTCCACTTCAAACTCTTTACTTCCCTGTTCCTTTTTTACCTTACAGGACCACACCAGTTCAAAATGTCTTCCCTGCGCCTCAAGTTTCTGTTTCACCGGCCTTAGCGCCAGATAAAAATACAGCTCCAACCACTCGCCCCGTCCCCAGAAGTTCAGTACTTTGGTTTTAGGAAAAGGCTCCAGCACTGATCCGCCATTTATATCAATAAATAATTCCTTCAGATCCTGCCTGCTTTTAAACTTTTGCTGTTTTTCAGATTTCTTTTCACCTCCATTCCAAATCTTATAAAACTCTTTATAGAGATCAAACTGACCAAGAATCCGCTCTGCGATCTGAATAAATGATTTTGAATCTGTGCCACAAAGCTTTTGGATATTAGTCTCAAAATCCTTTTTTTCTACTTCATCATTCCGATTCTCTATCACAGCGGCCTTTCCATAATGCAAGCCGATCAGTTCCTGTATACTCATGCGCACCTGATCCTGAAGAACGAGCTGTTCTGATTTTGGATAGATCTCAGTATCCCTGTCATTCAGACAAAGACACCGCAGGCAATTTTTATCTGGATCTACATAGCACTCTACCGCCCGCACACTGTGTTCTTCTGCATAATCCCGACAAAGCAGAGCCGCATGTGTCGTCATCACCTTCGTGCCTCCGGTATCATTCAGTAAAATATGATGATGTTCTGTTTTTCCCAGTAACCCATCCAGTTTTTCTTTGATCCTGTTTTCGATTTCCGTAGCATCCCTTCCATTTTTCAGACTGCAAAACGACATCCTGCAAGAATAAAAGAGCCCTTCTTGATCATGCTGTAACAACAGGTTTTGTATGTTCTGTGCAAATTCCTTTGTGGCTTCCGTCGCCACAAAAAGAATTTCATCCGGTACCGGCAGGTATCTTTCTTCATCAGACTCTATTTTTCTCGCTTTTCGCAATACATACGCTGCCTGAATATAACAGGGCAACGGATTAGATCCCACTAATATAATATTCAGGTTCATTTTTTATCCTTTCTGCTTTTTATTGTTTTTCTTACTCTTTTCTGTTAATTATTTTTCAAGTATAGCATATCCTTTAAAGTTTTTGTGTGTATTTAATAAAAAAAATGTATTTTTTTGCGATTTTTTATTATTTTTCTTCAACGCAACAACATTTTATAGTTTTAAGAATCTGGAATTTTTCTAAAGAAAACGGCATTAAATAAGGGCCACCTGCAAAGGTCGCCCTTAAGATATATCATATCATTTCGTTTCCTTACCACTTATACCGTTATTGACTCTTTCTTTACGATCTTTTCTACTTCAGACATACTCTTTTCTGTTACATCCGCAATCTGCTCCAATGTATATCCTTTTTTATACATGTTCATGATAATTTCTGCTTTTGTTTCATCTACAATTCCCTGACTTAGATTACACATAACGCTCACATCCCTTCTTAAATCTTCCTCTAACGGAATATCATATTCTTTTTCAATTATGCTTAACTTCTCATTCTGTGTAAGATTCTTTGAAAGCAGTGCTCCCAATAAGCGGTGCAATTCATGCTTTTCATTTTGATGTGGTAACGTCTTTGCCAATCCAACCAACACAATATTCAGCATATTTTTCTTACCTTCCCATTGGCAGTTACCCATCACTTTCTTATTTTCAAGATAATAATAGTCTGTACTATCCTCTGGCATATTCATACAAATCCAAATCGTATAGACCTGTTTGATATCATTATATTTTTTGTTGACAAAATCTCTTTCTTTTTGCGAGGAAACAAGGCGACACGCATAAAAGATTGCTCTGTTTAAAATATGATATTCTGTCGGCATATCTTTCTGTGCTTCCACATTTACAATAATCTGCGATACCCCGTCTTTCATTCGCACATAAAACACAATATCAAAATTTATTGTTCCTTCATTGATTTCTGTGTTTTCTGTATTCATTCCTATCAGGCGTTTCCCATCCGTTTTTACATTTGTAAGTCCTGGCTCCGTTGGAACGACTCCAATCTTCGGTTCTCCCTCAATGTATTTCACTACATCTTTTGGATTCATTCCTTTAAATTCTTCTACTGCATCTACAAGAATATGTGCAAGTATACTTTTATGCCCCAATAGCCTTTTGGCGCTATCATCGTATTGCCCCCGGTCATCTGCTGCATTCACAGCATTTGTGATTTCTGTGTTCATGTGAGCATTCCTCCTTTTGTACGTTAATAATATTCTTTAGATTTTACAAAAGTCTCTGCCCCAATATCATTATAAGCGAGAATTGTTACCGAATCAACTGGATTTTCTACGACCTTTTACAGTATTGCTTCTTTTGGTTACTATTTAGAACAACAATGAACGTAAAAACTTCTTGCATCTCCTCCCAAAGTATGGTATGATTTCATTTGTGCAAACGCATATGCCACTGTGGCGGAATTGGCAGACGCACTTGACTCAAAATCAAGCGGGTAACACCGTGCCGGTTCGAGTCCGGCCAGTGGCATGAAAAAGGGGCTGTCGCACTAACGTGCGGCAGCTCATTTTATATTCCCAACGCAAAACGCCGAGCTTCGAAAAGCCCGGCGTTTGTGGTATAATCAGTTTATGCGACTAAACAAAATAATACAGAAAGATTATGCCTCATTTTCTTTGTATTATCAAATCAAACTTCCGCTGGATTTAGAGATTTCTATTCCATCTGATGATCCGGTTCGTCTGGTAAGCGCCTTTGTGGAGGAAATGGACCTTTCTGAACTCTATTCTTCCAGTATACGGGAATCATTTACAATCCGGCAAGCATAACGGTATACCTCGCGTCCCTTTGCTGTAAGTGTAATTCCCCGGGGCATACGGTCAAACAATACAATTCCCATATCACTTTCCAACGCTTTGATCACTTTACTTACACTGGGCTGTGTTGTGAGGAGCTTCGCTGATGGAACCAGTTTCCGCACAGACGATAAAATATTTTAACTGCTTCAGATCTAACATAATTTTCTCCAGACAGCCTGACATATACCAGCAAAAAACCTTCTGCCGAACCTGGCTATTTCTTTTCTTCTACTTTAACATATCTCCTTATTTAGTCAAGAAAAAGAAACTTTCTAACAGCCTGTTATAGTCTACATCTATTGCCAGCTATGTATATTCCATATTAGACAGGTTCTTTCTTTTATGCTATTATTCAAATCACATTAATCCTACTGAAAAACTAGGTTATAAATACAAGGAGGAAATACATTATGAGAAAGAGCATCTTAACCTTAGGAATTACAGCTATCTTAACAGGAGTTCTGGCAACTTGCAGTATGGCTTACGCAGCTGATGACGAGCTTTCCCAGATCCAGGAATCCGGAGTTCTGAAAGTCGGCGTAGAAGGAACCTATCCTCCATACACCTATCATGATGATAATGGAGAGCTTACTGGTTTTGATATAGACGTAGCCAAAGCCATTGCAGATAAGCTTGGAGTGGAAGCAGAATTTACGGAATCTGACTGGGATTCCCTTCTTGCGGGAATCGACAGTGGACGTCTTGACACCGTTATTAACGCAGTGAGCATTACACCTGAAAGAGAAGAAAAATATGATTTTGCAGGGCCATATTTCTACATTACACAGCAGATCGTAGTTGCAAAAGATAACGATGATATCGTAGATATGGCTTCCCTGAACGGAAAAAAAGTAGCTAACACAGCAACTACCGCTTACCTGGATATTCTTGAGGACGCAGGCGCTTCCCTTGTACAGATCAGTACAGCTGACGAAGCCGTTTCCCTGATTGAATCTGGAAGAGCAGACTTCACTACCTTTAATTCCGTTGTATTTAACGAATATCTCCAGCAGCATCCAGATGCAAATCTGAAAGTTGCATTTGAAATTCCAGATGTTGTAGATACTTACGCTGTACCAGTAAAAAAAGGCGAAACTGCTTTATATGATGCCATTCAGCAGGCGATTGACGAACTGAAAGCAGACGGCACATTAAGCAAGCTTTCTGAAGATTATTTCGGAACAGACTTCACTAAACCACAGGATGAAACAGCAGATGCTGATTCTGGCAACAGTACGGATGCTTCTTCAGATACCACTTCTGAAAATACAACAGATGAAAACACTGATGCAAACTAAACGGAAAAAGTGAGGAAAAAATTATGTCCTGGATAGAACCAGTTACTTATGAAACAGCACCACAGGCTGTTAAAGACTACCTTGACAAAAATGGGCACGAAAATCTTACACGTTCCAGAAAAATTGCCTGGCAGTTGAAAAATTATATCGTCTATGATGCCGTAGAAGAAAATGCCTGGCGTATGGATGCTGAGGTTCAGCGACTTGTAGGCAAACGCTACGGCGATTTGCTGGAATACACCATTGCATCTTTAAGTCATTCTGAAATTTGTACAGAATATTACACGAAATGCCTGATAAACCAGGGCATTCATCCTGATAATCCAGATTATGATGAAAAGGATAAAGTGGTGATTGCCTTTGCAACAGCCGTTGTCCAGAATAATGGACAGATTCCTGAGAATGTGCGTGCTGATCTTCATAAAAATTTTAACGAAGAACAAATTGCGGTTCTCGCTGGAATGGCAGTTGCCTGCTGTGGTGATATTCTTTATGAAAGAATTTTCGACTTGAAATAAGCACTGCTGCCTTGCATTTTTAATAAATTAGGCAAAAAGGAAACTATTATGAGTGAACGATTAGTAAAGATTCTGATATCTTCTTTTCCCAGAATCCTCATTCCCGGAATTAAAGTTACAATTCCTCTTACCTTACTATCTTTTATATTTGGCTGTATCCTGGCTCTGTTTCTGGCGCTGGTACAGATTGCTAATGTAAAAGGACTGAAACAGTTTGCAAGATTCTACATCTGGGTTTTCAGAGGAACCCCGCTTATTGTACAGCTGTTTATTATCTTTTATGGCCTGCCATCTATAGGAATCATATTAGACGCCTTTCCATCGGCCGTTATCGCCTTTGCATTAAACCTTGGTGCATATAATGCTGAAATTTTCCGTTCTGCCATCCAGGCAGTTCCGGCAGGACAGACAGAGGCCGCCTATATGATCGGTCTTAATTATCCTCAAACCATGTTTCGGATTGTAATGCCTCAGGCATTCCGGATTGCTTTTCCACCACTGTTTAATTCTCTTATTGGACTGACCAAAGATACCTCTCTTGCATCCAGCATTACAGTTGTGGAACTGTTCACTACCGCCCAACAGATTGCAGCACGAAACTACGAACCATTTGCCCTGTATTGCGAGGCAGCTGTCATTTACCTGATCATCTGCACCGTATTAACATGGATACAAAACTATTTTGAGAAAAAGCTGGTATGGAATACACCTACACCAGTGAAAGGAGAATAAAATGTCTTATATTTCAAAAATCAACCTGGAAACAGCCGGAGAAGCTGAGAAAAAAGTAATCGAGGAGCATCTTGCACAGGGTTATAAACTTTCCAATGAGAAGCTTACTCTTCTTCACAATATTGAAGCCTTCAAAGCCATTGAGGACAGCTCTTACAGCCTTGATCGTGAACTTCAGCGTCTGATTGGAAAAAGAGCTGGTGATTTCTTTGAATATGCCATTTCTGAGGAAAATGACTGCCTGGTATGCAGCACCTATTTCAGAAAACTTCTGAAGGATAATGGAATTGATTTTGATACCTTTGAATTTACCGAGAAAGAGGAACTGCTCATTGCCTTCGGACGGGCTCTTGCAAAAGACCCAAAGAATATTCCAGATGAAATTTACACGAAATTAAAAGAAGAATTTACAGAAGAGCAGATCGTTGTCATCAGTGCTATGGGTGTGCTGATGGTTGCCAACAACTATTTCAACGATATTTTAAAAATTGAGCCGTAATAAACAAACGCTCAAATCTAAATTTTAATCCTAGAATGTGAGAAAAAAGTATGCTGGAAGTAAAAAATATCCATAAAAAATTCGGATCAAATGAAGTATTAAAAGGTGTTGATTTCAAAGTTGAAAAAGGATCTGTGATTGCAATTCTCGGAAACAGTGGCTCTGGAAAAACTACACTGCTCCGCTGCATCAGTTTTCTGGAGCAGGCAGATAAAGGAGAGATTACCTTTGATGATTTTCATAAGGATATCACTGCTGTTACAAAAAAAGAAATCCGACAGTTACGAATGAAAATGGGTTTTGTTTTCCAAGGATACAATCTTTTCCGCAATAAAACTGCTCTTGAAAATGTCCTGGAAGGACTAACCGTTGCCCGCAAGATTTCTGCTGATGAAGCGAAAAAAACGGCAATGGAAATGCTAGAAAAAGTAGGTATGGCTGACCGTGCTAACTTTTATCCAGACCAGCTTTCCGGCGGCCAGCAGCAGCGTATAGCCATTGCCAGAGCCATTGCCTACAATCCGGAAGTCGTTCTTTTCGATGAACCAACCTCGGCTCTTGATCCTCGCCTTACCAGTGAGGTTCTGGATGTTATGAAAAAACTCGCAAGTGAAGGCACTACCATGGTTGTGGTAACTCATGAGATGGATTTCGCAAAAAAAGTGGCAAACTGGGTAGTCTACATGGAAGCCGGTGTCATCGTGGAAGAAGCTCCATCCCAAGAGTTCTTCTCACATCCAAAGAGCGAAAAAACAATGGCATTTTTGCATATGACAACTTCTGATTTTGTAATTTAAACGAACATTTATTTCACAAAATCTTTTCCCATACTTCCTTTTTACATTCTTCTCCCTAATCTTTTTCCTCTCACCATTGTCTCTTTCAAAGCGCAAAATAAGGTGCAGAAATTATTTTATCTGCACCATTTGTAGCGCCTGCTTTTATTATAAAAGCCAGCCTGTAAAAAGTCCAGCAAAGGAAATATGCCAGAACTATTTTTCTTTTACTCCTCGTCCGTGCTCTCCAGCTCCCCGGTAAACCCGGCCTCCTGGATCATGCGCATGGTATCGTCAATACCCTGTCCGCCAGCGGTCAGGTAGCCCGATGCGAAAATGGAATCTACCACTTTGAATAAGGTCGGCTCGATGCCTTTGAAGTAGACCTCACGTCCTGCCGCGCAGCGGATGTCAGAGGTCGGCACCATCAGGCGCGCAAGGCAGAGCACCTTCAGGCAGTATTCCGGGGTCAGACCGGAGATGTCGCGGTTTGCCAGCCGCGTTCCCTCGATCGGGAGCAGGAAATTGATCGGGACGGATTCCGGATGGATCTCACGGATATCCATGAGCATGTCTGCTACGTCACCATGGCCCTCTCCCATTCCGATGATACCGCCACAGCACATCTCGAATCCGATCCCTTTGAGCATCCGGATGTTCTGAATGCGTTGCTCATACGTGTGCGTGCTGCAGATATTCGGATAGAAAGAACGGCTCGTGTTCAGATTGTGGTTGATCCGGTTCAGGCCGGCATCTTTGAGAAGCCGCGCCTGCTTTTCGGTCAGAAATCCGATCGAGCAGCAGATCTGCGTGTCATTTTTCTTCATTTTCCGGATACGCGCTGCGAGATCCTCGATCTCCGCATCAGTAAAGCGGATGCCGCTCAGACCAATGCAGTGCCGCGCCAGATGTTTCTCGTCGACCAGATCGTTGTCGCCGTACAGCTTTTCATCAGAAACCCGGCGATACTTCTCGATCGGTGCCTTTGACTCACAGGACTGCGCGCAGTATGCACAGTTCTGGGAACAGTTGCCACTCCGCACGTTTGTGAGCAGCTGGATGCTCACCTTTTTCCCTTTGTATTTGGTTCTGAGTGCATAAGCCGTCTCAATCAGCTGTGGCAGCTGCTCATCCGGCAGCTCCAAAATCGCGATCGCCTCATCCCGCGTCAGTGTATGTGTCTCATCCCAGTTTTTCAGTAATGTCATAATCGGCTCTGCCATGCTTTTATCCTCACTTCTTCCTGTAATACCATCCGGAATCTTATCATTTTAATTGAATCAAGCAAGTCCCCTGCTTCCATTTAGCAATTATCCGCTTTAACCAGGCAGAAAACCGACCTGCAACTCATTCCAGAAAGCCATAAACCCAAGTATATAAGCAATCGTTCCTATTGTCAACTATTTTGCGTTATGAGTTGACATTTATCAATTTTATGCCGTGTTGTTGTGTAAGAAAATGATGACTGACGAAAATTAATAGCCGCTTCGCAGCTTCACCCACTGCTTATTGCTTCGCGCAATTGAAGCAGGGGATGGCTTGATTCGGTTAAAAAAATCCCCCGCTGCAAATCACTTCCCACGGCAGCCATATACTCGTTACCTGTGGGAATCCATCCGCAGCGGAGGATTCTATTCTCTATTGATACCTACTCTGGTCTGTGTCTATCAATACTTCATATTCTTCAAAATATCGCAGAAATCAAACGTTGCAAAGTAGTCCTTCGGTGTCTCAGCTCTGCGGATCATCTGGAAGCTTCCGTCCTCTTTGAGCAGGATCTCCGCGGACTTCAGCTTTCCATTGTAGTTATAACCCATGGAAAATCCGTGTGCGCCAGTATCGTGGATCACGAGCAGATCGCCCATATCGATCTTCGGCAGCTTGCGGTCGATCGCAAATTTATCGTTGTTCTCGCACAGAGAACCGGTCACATCGTAAACGTGATCGCAAGGTGCATCCTCCTTGCCCATTACCGTAATGTGATGATATGCACCATACATCGCCGGACGCATCAGGTTGACCGCACAGGCATCGACACCGATATACTCTTTGTGGGTATGCTTCTCATTGATCGCCGTCGTCACGAGGCAGCCATACGGTCCGAGCATATATCTTCCGAGCTCTGTATACAGTGCGATATCACCCATGCCTTCCGGAACCAGCACTTCCTCATATACTTTGCGCACACCCTCCGCGATGACGTGGATATCGTTCTTCTTCTGATCCGGACGATACGGGATACCGATTCCGCCGGAAAGATTGATGAACTTGATCTTCGCGCCGGTGGACTTGTGCAGTTTGACTGCCAGCTCAAACAGCACCTTCGCCAGCATCGGATAATAATCATTTGTAACGGTGTTGCTCGCAAGGAATGCATGGATACCAAACTCCTCCACGCCCTTTGCTTTCATAATTTTAAATGCTTCCTCGATCTGCTCCGTCGTCATGCCGTACTTGGCATCGCCCGGATTGTCCATGATGTCGTTGCTGATCTTAAAGACTCCGCCCGGATTGTACCGGCAGGACATCGTCTTTGGCAGATAGCCGACCGCCTTTTCTACCTTCTCAATATGTGTGATATCGTCCAGGTTGATGATGCCGCCGATCTCGGCCGCTTTGCGGAACTCTGCTTCCGGCGTATCATTTGAAGAAAACATCACGTCCTCTCCCACAATACCAAGTGCCTCCGAGAGCATCAGCTCTGTCATGGAGGAGCAGTCACAGCCGCAGCCATACTCGTGCAGAATATTGATCAGAAACGGGTTCGGCGTCGCCTTTACGGCAAAATACTCCTTGTAGCCTTTATTCCAGGAAAATGCATCATACAGTTCCTTTACATTATCGCGAATTCCCTTCTCATCATAAAGGTGAAACGGAGTCGGGTATTCTTTTACGATCTCTTCCAGTTTTTCTTTTGTTACAAACGGTTTTTTCATAAATCGGTCTCCTCTGCTGTTTATATAAAGAACGCCCCCAGCCGGCACCTGTTCCTGTCCTCTGGGGGCATACTCCTTCGTATACCAAAGCTTTTTTAACTATAAAACATTTCCTGCTTTTTTGTCAATACTCAACTTCCGAAGAACGTGCTGTCCCGGTGTTTTTTATCAACAAGATGATTGTACTGAAGCATCTGGTAATCATTCAGCTCCTCGGAATAGGCATCATCCTCATAGTTGTAGAAATTACCGTCTGCATCCCGGTAAACATTCGCATTGATCACCGGAAGCGTCTCCATCAGATTTTTCAAAAAGGTCTGATAGCCAGTCAGCGGAATGCCTGCGTTTTCCATCAGGATGCTGCTCAGGTAGTTGACACTGATCCCATCATAATACTTGTGCTCCAGTCCGTAATTGCTCCACATCATAAACGGCACGCGGTATCCCTGCTCCAGATCTGCAAGCGAATCCGAGGTCGTGACGCCACAGATGCGCTGGATTACATTTGTGATATAGTCGGACGGCTGGTGATCACCGAACATCACGACAATGACCGGCTCCTCCTGCTCTTTGAAATAATCAATCAGCTCCTCTAAAGCCCGGTCGGTCTGGTTCATGAGGGTCAGGTATTTCTCCGTCGCCACGACACTCGTCGTCTTGTTCGTCACCTCCGGAAGCGTCAGATAAATGTTGAAGTCCGGCGTCTCCCGGCTGTAACCGCCATGGTTCTGCATCGTGACCTCAAAAATGAATTTCCGCTCGTCATCGCCCTTGATTGAAAACTGCTCCTTAATCTTATCAAAAGCGGACTTGTCACTGATGTAGCCTCTGAGCCGGTAAGGGCTGGAAAAGGAATCCTTGTCCAGAAATTCGTCAAATCCAAATTTTTCATAGACCGTATCCCGGTCCCAGCCGGTACGGTTATACGGATGAATCGCTGTCGCGCTGTAGCCAAGCGTCTTTAGATAGCTGGCCAGAGACGGCGTCTCATCGGTGATGTACTGCTGATAGGGGACACTGCCCTTTGGCAGAAAGCCCATCGTATCGCCGGTCAGAAATTCAAACTCGGTATTCGCTGTGTTCCCACCCTTGACGGAGACGTACACCTCGCCGCCGACCGCCTCCTGCTGCAGGCTCTTGAAGAATGGCATGACCTCCTCGCTCGTCGCAAAGTCTCCCCATACAGAGAGATCGGAAAATGCCTCATCCATGATAACGACGATATTCGGGTACTGCTCGGTCGCGGCCGTCTTCGTATTATCTACCGTCGCAGATGCGCTGGATTCTGTCTGCTGTGTTTCACTCTGATCTGCGGTCACAGCTGTTTCTGTCTGCGCAGCGTTCGTCCCGACCTGCGCATCGGTCTCCGGCTCATCCTTCGCAGACGCCTCGACCCGCTGCATCAGCTCCTCCACCTTGTCCACCGAATACCCGGACGGCTGCTCGATGTTTAAAAATCTCAGATTTCCGAGAAACGCCGCTGCGATTCCATTGTTCCGGTACAGCACATTTAAGGTAAATAACGTCGTATCCATTCCGAAAAAGCTCTGCACCGCGCTGTTCTGGATCTCACCGACATACAGACACATCAGCGCCGCATATGCCGCAATGGAAATCACGCGTAGCTTTTTCCGTCCAAGCTTTACCGTCGACTTGGAAGAGAGCAGGATCATCCAGATAAATGCCAGTATGCTGTAGAACGCTTTCCAGCTCAGGACAAATTCATAATTGTCCGCGACGGATGCCGCTGTGCCAAGCGATAAGAGATCCCACGGCACAATCGGGGAACCACGGAAGCTGACGACAAAATAATTGGTCAGTCCGAAGAGCATCGGAACGAGCGTCGCGAGCTTGAACCCCATGCTCACGCTGCCGGTCAGTGCTGCGAGCAATCCGTAGAGCACATAAAAGAACAGCAGGTTCAGCACAAGGATCAGTGGCGCCAGATCCGTAATCACATGCGTATAATTTTCCAGTGCACATACGACTGCCAGTGGCAGCAGGAGGTACAGCACTGCCGACAAAATCTTCCCAAATCGGATATTCAGCAGTACAAATACGCCGGCTGCAATGCCAAGCAGCACGCCAAGTGTCATGCCCAATGTATCCATTCCGCTTCCATATGCGGTAAATGCGGTTAAAATGAGGATAGCTGCGGTCGCCACAATGGCAGCCGCAGCCCGTTTTTTGTTCCAGATAAAAATTGATTTCTTCTCGTTCATTGTTTCATCCTTACTTTATCGTTTACTTTTTCTGTGCTCATGCGTGAAGAGATGATCCTGACAATATTCATAATTGCCGTCACATTTTGAGCAGAACCGGAACTCCAGATTGTCTCCGTCCAGCTCTGTCCGTCCACAGATCGCGCATTTATGCTTCGGCCCGCTCTTTGGCTGCACCTTTTTCACATTGCGCTTGAACTCCTGTCTGCGGTGAATCTGATGCGGCGTAAACCGGCTGAACCGTCCGGAAATCAGGAAAAATACGATAAAGTTGAACAGGGATGCGATGATCGCTACCCGGCTCGCCAGATTGCCCTGTACCAGCGATACGAGGATCATGACACCGTAAAGCGCGCCCATCCACTTCATCTTGATCGGGATGATAAAGTACAGCATCACCTGCATATCCGGATATGTGAGCGCGAATGCAAGGAAAATGGACATATTGATGTAGTATGTCGTAAACAGCATTCCGATCCCGACATAGCCGGTCATCCCGTACAGAAGAAACGCGCCGATCACCGTAAAGATCAGTCCCGAAAAAATATAGACATCAAACTTGAAACTGCCCCACGTCCGCTCAAGTGTCTGTCCGATCGAGAAATAGAAAAACAGCATGATGATCGTAAAAATATCGAGACTTGACGGCGGAATCAGAATCCACGTCACCAGCCGCCACACCTGTCCGTGCAGAATGTAGTACGGCTCCAGAGTCAGATATCCGAGCATTTCCGGCGTCAGAAGCTCCAGCACGTAGCCGGCCACATACGTCGCGATAATAAACATCGGAAGATTCTTCAATGCATATCTTCCGTACTTCCGTTCCATTTTGTCCAGAAAATTCATATGTCGCCCTCTTTTTCATTTAATTCTTAACGCATCCATTATAGTTTTGCCCCCTTCTTTTGTCAATCTGGTTCGCCTGCTTTAGATTTTTTTAAGAAAGCAGCCGCAGAGAGCACCGGTACACAGATTTCATCTCCGATCTGCAGGTTGTACAGATCAATATACGGATTTGCAAATAACAGCGCTGACACACGTACTCCGTATCGCTTCCCTATTTTATAGAGAGAATCCCCCTCCTCAATCGTATGCACCAGCCCCTGACACTTCGGATATTCCATGGCCCCACTTCTCCTGCAATCTTCCTCTTGGAACAGGATATGCGAGAGGCGGTTATCGGTGACGGATCATTTTATTTTGATCCGAAGATTCGCTCTTGCCAACAAATCCCCTGTTGTATTATGATAAAGAAAGTCAGGCGGACATCCGCTGAAACATTTTTACGAAAGGAACATTCTTTTTATGGCAGGCTCATCTTTTGGCACTATTTTCAGAATTACAACGTGGGGGGAATCGCACGGGAAGGGCATCGGAGTCGTCGTGGACGGCTGTCCGGCCGGGATTCCGCTCACGGAAGACGATATACAGCCGTATCTGGATCTGCGCAAGCCGGGGCAGAACCGGTATACGACCAAGCGCGCGGAGGCAGACTCCGTCGAGATCCTCTCCGGTACCTTTGAAGGCTATACGACCGGTACCCCGATCTCGCTGATGGTGCGCAATACCGACCAGCGTTCCAGGGACTATGGCTCCATCTCCGAGCTGTATCGCCCCGGACACGCAGATTATACGTTTGATCAGAAGTATGGCTTCCGGGACTATCGCGGAGGCGGACGCTCCTCCGGGCGGGAGACGATCGGGCGCGTGGCAGCCGGAGCGATCGCAGGCAAGCTGCTTTCGGAACTCGGCGTGACGTTTACGACCTACGTCAGCTCGATCGGTCCGGTCAGCATCGACCGGGAACACTGCGACTACTCCCGGATCTGGGAGAGCGACCTGCGCATTCCGGATGCCAAGGCCGAAGAACGCGCCAGAGCATGGCTCGAAGAATGTCTGCAGTCCCAGGATTCCAGCGGCGGCACGGTGGAATGTATCGCCGAACATGTCCCGGCAGGGCTTGGGGATCCGGCATTTGAAAAGCTCGACGCCGCACTTGCAAAAGCAGTCATGTCCATCGGCGCCGTAAAGGCCGTAGAGATCGGCGACGGTACAGCGGTCTCCACCAGCCGCGGAAGTGAAAACAATGATTTTTATCTGGAAGACGCCGATGGCATTCCATATAAATCGACCAACCACAGCGGCGGAATCTTAGGCGGCATCAGTGACGGCTCCCCGATCCGCATCCGCGCTTCTTTCAAACCGACACCGTCCATCGGACAGCCGCAGAGCATGCTGAACCGTGACGGACACTGTGTCACCGAAGTCATCCACGGGCGACATGACCCGGTCATCGTCACACGGGCTGCCATCGTCGTAGAGTCCATGGTCGCGCTTACCCTGGCAGATCATCTTCTGCTCAATCTGGGCGCCAGAATGGAACATGTGAAAAAGATTTACGGAAGGGACTGATTCTTTTCCACTCCATTACTTAACAAAAATACGATTCTGTGTTACACTGACACCAGTAATCAGAATATCAGAACAGATATTACATACGGAAAACAGGAGGTTCAGATATGGATGGACAGGAAAAATATGTTGCATACGTCGGCACCTACACGCATGGCAGCAGCATCGGCATACATGTTTATGATATAGATATCGAAGCGGGAATTATGACCGAGCGGGAAGTGATTCCGGTAAACAATGCTTCCCATATGACAAAGTCCTACAACGGCAAGTATCTCTACTCCATCGCAGATGAAGGTGTGGAAGTGCTCGCGATCAAGCCGGACGGCGGCCTGGAGCCGATCAATAAAGTCGGCATCGACGGTATGCGCGGCTGCTATCTCTCTACGGACAAGAGCGGCAAGTTTCTTTTCGTCGGCGGCTATCACGACGGAAAGGTAACGGTCGTCCATACGCATCGGGACGGACGGCTCGGCTCGATCATGGACGGTGTCTTCCACAAGGGACTCGGCAGTGTCGCAGAGCGGAACTTCCGCCCACATGTGAGCTGTGTCATCCCGACTCCGGACGACAAGTACCTGTGCGCAGTCGACAATGGCATTGACCAGGTCAAAATCTATCAGGTCAACGAGCGGAGCGGCCGCATCCATCTCTTCGATATCCTGCGCTGCAAGCTCGACTCCGGTCCACGGCTTCTCACGTTCAGTCATGACGGACGTTTTGCCTACATCAACTGCGAGCTCACCAACGAGATCGTCGTCTACAAGTATGACGGTACCGGAAAGGTGCCGGAGTTCGAAAAAATTCAGGAGATCTCGACCTTACGTGATCCGGAGACGCTCGGCAGTGCCTGCTGCGGCATGAAGCTCGCCCCGAGTGGCAAGTATCTCTACGCTTCCACTGCCGGTGAAAACACCGCTGCAGTATTTCGTGTGGATCAGGAGACTGGTATGCTGACCCGCATCTGCTGCCTGCCGATCAGCGGCGAGTACCCGAAGGACATCGATATCTTCCCTGGTGAAAAGACGCTCGTCGTACTGAACCACGAGTCCAACGAGATCCGCTTTTTCACCGTAGATTATGAAAAGGGGCTGCTCGTCATGAAAGGCCGCCCAATCAAGATCGATACGCCGAACTGCATTTTGATCTCCAAAATCGGCGACTGCTGACCGAAAGGAACCGGATACGATCCATGACCAGAGACCTGACTTATCACATTTCCGGTGCAGATGCCGGAATGAAGATCGAAGAATATTTAAAACAGCTCGGCTGCTCCCATCATGTACTCACACACTTAAAGCGCACCGAGCGCGGGATCGTGCTCAACGGTACATGGGCCTACGCCAGTCAGCGGCTGTCAGAAGGCGATCTTCTGCAGCTGCACATCACAGAAGAAGCCTGCTCGGAACAGATCGTTCCGGTCAGGCTTCCTCTTCGTATTGTCTATGAAGATGAGGATCTGATGGTGATCGACAAACCTGCCGATATGCCGATTCACCCCTCCGTCAACAACTATGACAATACACTGGCAAATGCCGTCATGTACTATTTTTCCGGGCAGAACCTCCCGTTCGTCTACCGCTGTGTCAACCGGCTCGACCGGGATACGAGCGGCCTGCTCATTCTCGCCAAAAATCTGTTCAGCGCCTCCATCCTCTATCAGATGTCTGCCCGCAGGGAAATCCACCGGCATTATCTGGCGATCGTCGAGGGCGAGACGCCTCTTTCCGGCACGGTCAATGCGCCGATCGCACGCAAGCCAGATTCCGCCATCATGCGCTGCGTCGATGAAGACCGCGGAGATCCGGCGGTCACTCATTATGAACGGCTCGCCTTTTACCCGGAATCAGAAGCCCTGCAGATCCCTCCTTGTGGTTTTTCTCTGCTGCGCATCCGCCTTGAGACCGGGCGCACCCATCAGATCCGCGTGCATTTTTCCCATCTGGGACACCCGCTCGCCGGAGATTTTCTCTACAATTCAGACAGCCCTGCGAAAATTGGACGACAGGCGCTGCACTCCTGCTCACTCGATTTTCGTCATCCGGTGACCGGAGCGCATCTGCATTTTGAGAGTCCGATGCCGGAGGATATGAAGCGGTTAATATAAAAAATACCTTCCGGACAAAATGATCTCTTTTGTCTGCCCGGAAGGTATTTTTTAGCGTCTCAGATCTTGTACCCCTTCAGATAATAATGCTTCACAAAGTACATCAATTCCTCTTCGCCCCTCTGATCCAGAATCCGCAGCATCCCGTGCAGTTCCCGCGAGGTCTGCGGATTCAGCAGATAATGGCCACGTCCACGCTCAAAGTAGGCGAGCGGATCGTGTTGCGTATAAGACTCTTTATTATAATTCTTCGACGCGCAGATCCGGTCCATCAGCATCTCTGCCACATATTTCCGTGGCATCTGTACGGCCTGAAGCGGGTACTTATCCTTGCCCGGCCTGATCGCGTAGTCGAGCCAATACTCGAAGTGATGCCGGTTGCGGCCCTTGTGATGCAGCCATGCAGCGGAATAGCCGCGGTCCAGACGCTCATTGTTGTTCGGACTCGCCTTGCCGTCCGCATAATAGCGGCAGCCCATCAGAAACTCCGACGGCATATATTTCGACAGGTCGTGCATCAGCCCCTGCCGGTACAGCCCGATCCGAAAGCAATGTTCCATCACGAGCAGCTTATGTTCGGTAATGGTCTTAAAATGTCCTTTCACCTTATGCCAGGTGATCCGTCCATCATTGTTCTGTCTCATCTTCTCTACCTTCCAATATCATAATCGTTCTCGGTGGCACGCGGAAGGAACGGATCTTTCCAAGTGCCTCCGGCTCTGCCAGAAAGCTCTCCGGCTCTGACGTATCCATGACACGGTACCACAAAGCGTGCCCCTCCAGAATCGGCAGCGCAAACTCCTGCTCCGCCCAGTATAAATTGTACGCAATATAAATGAATCCGGACTCTCCGGCATAGCTTCCTGCATACATACAGCCAAACTGCCGCGTCGTGCGCGAAAAATCACAGTACCAGGCACGGTCGCTGTGATAGGACAGATCCGGATAGCCGCAGGAACTGCGGTCCGCACACAGAAGCTCTGTCGCCTGATGCAGCATCGGATGCGCCTTTCGGTAGGCGATGGCCGACTGTACAAAGCGATACAGCTGTTGTGTACTCTTCGACTGATTCCAGCCAAGCCATGTCAGCTCGCTGTCATGACAGTATGGATTGTTGTTTCCGTCCTGGGTGTTCCCAAACTCGTCTCCTGCAAGCAGCATCGGGACGCCCTGCGCAAAGAGCAGCATTGCCAGCGCATTTTTCTTCTGCCGCATCCGAAGCCGCAGAATCTCTTTTTTGCGCGTCGGTCCTTCCACGCCACAGTTCCAGCTGTAATTGTAGTCCGTACCGTCCCGGTCCTGCTCCCCGTTTGCCTGATTGTGCTTGTAGTCATAGCTCACGAGATCCTCCAGCGTAAAGCCGTCATGCGTCGTCACATAGTTGACGACTGCACAGCCCTTCGGGTTTCTGCGCAATCGCGCCGCAAACGCACCGGACTGCTCGCCATCCCCCTTTAACATCCGCCTGCAGTCATCCATAAAACCATCATTTGACTCCGCAAGCCGGCTGTGCCACACCGCTGCATTTTTCTGAACGAGTCCGTCCGGATACCACTCCCCGATCAGCTTTACATCCCGAAACATCGGCAGCCGCGCCAGCTCCTCGCAGATGGCGCTGCGGGCAATCAGTGCAAAGCCATCCACATGGTACTCCTGCACCCAATACCGCAGGCACTCCAGAATCAGGAGCATATCCGTATCCTCGGTAAACGGGAATTCCAGAATCAGCTCCATTCCAAGTGCATGCATCGCTTTGATCAGCTGCTTCAGCTCCAGATCCGGATCCGGCGACGCGGCATAGGAGGTCTTCGGTGCAAAATAAAAGCCCGGTCCGTAGCCCCAGTAATTCATCCGCCACGCCTCTTCTTCCGGAAGCTGCAGGGCTGCACGCGCGACCGCCTCCTGCTGTGTCTTCGGCACTCCTTTTAACTCCAGCCGTGGTGTCATCTCTGCAAACTCATACGCCGGCATCAGCCGGATCTGGTTGATGCCGAGCTCCTGCAGATACGGAAGCTTTTCCCGCAGTCCGGCGAACGTCCCTTTATGGCGCACTCCGGAATTTTTCTGCTTTGTAAAACCGCGCACATGAAGGTGATACATGACCACATCCGGATACGCCAGCTGCGGACGCACATCCTCTCCCCAGTCAAAACGCTTCGTGAGAAAGCCGCCGCGGATGCCATGCTCTGATTTGGATGGCAGACTTCCGAATGTCTCCCGTCCTGCGACTTTCCGTGCATATGGATCGGTCACGACCTGTCCATTCTCACGGAAATTGTATTCGTAGGCGGACGCCCGCAGCTTCACTTTCATATGGTAAAATCCACCCGCTGCCTCCTGCTTCGGAAACGGAATCGTAGCTGCGATCCCTTCGCTCCCTTTTTCATAAAGTAACAGCTCCGGTGCTTCAGCACCCGTGGCATAATATCCAAAATGAACGCCGTCCTTCGTGACAACAGCCCCCGGCTGAACACTGTCGTCCAGCCATACTTTAAACTCATTTTCCCTCACGTCTCTTCCGCCTTTCCGTCCATCCTCATAACGCGATGTCGAGCTCTACCGGACAGTGGTCTGAACCCGTCACCTCTGTGTGGATCTTCGCATCCTGCAGCCGCCCTTTTAATGCTTCTGATACGCAGAAATAGTCAATCCGCCACCCTGCATTTTTCTCCCGTGCACGGAACCGGTACGACCACCAGCTGTAAATGCCCTCCTGATCCGGGTAAAAGTACCGGAACGTATCGATAAAGCCACTGTTCAGAAGCTCGGAAAATTTATTCCGCTCCTCATCGGTAAAACCTGCATTTTTCCGGTTCGTCTTCGGATTCTTCAGGTCGATCTCCTCATGTGCCACATTCAGATCGCCGCAAAATACGACCGGCTTTTCCTGCTCCAGCTTTTTCAGCCAGCCAAGAAACGCCTCTTCCCAGCGCATCCGGTAATCCAGCCTCGCCAGCTCGCTCTGTGAATTCGGCGTATAGACCGTCACAAAATAAAAATCTTCATACTCCAGCGTAATCACACGGCCTTCCTGATCGTGTTCCTCCTCCCCAATCCCACACAGGACACGCAGGGGCTCCCGCTTTGCAAACACCGCTGTCCCGGAGTATCCCTTCTTCTTTGCATAATTCCAGTACTGGAAATAGCCCGGAAGATCGAGCTCGATCTGTCCCTCCTGTAATTTGCTCTCCTGAATACAGAAAATATCCGCATCTGCCTCGTGAAAATAATCTAAAAAACCTTTCTGTACACAGGCACGCAGCCCGTTTACATTCCAGGATATGAATTTCATACGCATTTTCTCCATTTCTTTCTGATCTTTTCTCAGTATAGCAATAATATTTCACTTTTTCCAGTCCGTTGTTGCTATTTTCCGCTATTTTTGATAAAGTAGTCTCAGTACTGTGAGTAACGAACTTCCGTCAGCAGAGTTCTGCCGACAGGATCTGCGGCAAAGCTGCCGGGACTACGGTCGGTTCCGTTACTCGTGGATATCAAAGAAACGAATAAGAGAGGTATGTAAAATGAGCGATTTTGATGTGTGCAGCGGCAGCTGTGAGACCTGTGGTTCTGCTGAGGACTGCAGCAAGGCAACCATTACCCTGACACTGGACAATGATGAGACGATCGAGTGCTCCATCCTCACGATCTATGAGGCAGGCGGCCGGGAGTATATCGCCCTTCTCCCGCTGAACGAGCAGGGAACCAATGAGGACGGGGAGGTATATCTCTACCGTTACACCCAGAAGGACGGCACCCCGATTCTCGACAACATCGAGGACGACGAGGAGTACGAGGCTGCTTCTGACGGCTTCGACGAGTGGCTGGATTCTCTGGAGTATGATGAGCTCGTATCGGAAGACGACGAGGACGCGGAGTAA
>JAQXGF010000148.1 GCA_029006155.1 Lachnospiraceae bacterium | reverse complement strand
ATCCTGTACCACCGGAGTTTTTCACACGGCATCATGCGATGCTGTGCGCTTATGCGGTATTAGCAGCCGTTTCCAGCTGTTGTCCCCCTGTACAGGGCAGGTTGCCCACGCGTTACTCACCCGTCCGCCACTCGGTATTTCAGAATCCACCGAAGTCTCATCCAAAATCCCTCGTTCGACTTGCATGTGTTAAGCACGCCGCCAGCGTTCATCCTGAGCCAGGATCAAACTCTCTGATAAAATGTGTGCACTGAGAATTTCACGCGCTCGCGCTGGTGAAATTCGTGCGTTCACCGAGTCAGATAACTATCTGACGAGGTTTGATGGTGGTCAAGATAACTTTGGCTATCTTTTCCTTTACTGTTTTTAAAGGTCAGTTCCTTAAAAAATAAAACTTTTCAGAATTTTTCAAGGTTGTTTCACTGTTCAGTTATCAATGTTCTTAAGTTGTTTTTGTTATCTCCTCACCGGAGCAACTCTGATATCTTATCACGTTGTTCTCAGTTTGTCAAGAACTTTTTTCAACTTTTTTTATTTTTCTTTTTGCTATCTGACCGGAAGTTCTCTCGATCTTCTTCGTGGAAGCCTTTGTTTTAAGGCGTTTCCTCAACAGCGAGGTTTATAATACCATCATTCTTTTTGTTTGTCAACAAGTTTTTTCAATTTTTTAAAAAGTAAGATCCTCAGTATGCCTTACAAGCGCTACTGAGGATCTTCTATATTATTGTATGATTGTGCCAGGGTTAAAAACCCGAACCCCCAATATCCAAAGCGGTCATTCTCATTTCCCCTTTGTATGTTTCCCCTGCAGTTCTCCTCTTCGATAAATTCTCACCAGTAGCGGTGTCTCCACGAGCATCATACCGATCCAGCCTGCGAGATAGGAGTATGGCAGTGCCTCGATCCCCAGCCCCAGTAGAAATACGAGCGGAATCGCTGCCAGTACCCGCACTCCCATATTTACAAAGCTGCTGATCAATGTCACCTTCATATCTCCGATGCCACGGAAAAAGCCCTGCAGTCCATTGGTTAGTGCCGGAAGCACATACATCAGAGAAATCAGGTGCAGGTAGGTCACACCATGACCAATAACTTCTTCATCTTTGACAAACAGAAGCATCAGCGGTCTCGCCAGCAGGTAGCAGACGAGGAAAATGAAGATTCCATAGATGACTTCCAGCACCAGTCCGCAGCGAAAGCCTTCCCGCATCCGATCCCGCCTGCCTGCTCCTTTGTTCTGCGCCATCAGTGCAGTCATGGCATGTGCAATATTCTGCTCCGGCGTATAGGCAAAGTCGTCAATCCGGTTCACGACTGCAAATGCGGCCGCGACGGAAACACCCATCGTATTGACAATTGCCTGTATCCCGATCTTGCCGAGCTGCACCGTCGCCTTCTGCATCGCTGATGCCCAGCCATAGGCGATCGTGCGTTTTAAAAGCCCCGAATCAAACACCAGCCATTTTTTCCCAAGCCGAAGCAAAGGCACCTTTTTCTGGATATAAATCACACAAAACAGGCTGCATAACGCTTCGCTTAACACCGTCGATATCGCACAGCCATTGCTTCCCGCTTTCAGTACGACGACAAAAAACAAATCGCCAAAGATGTTCAGCACTGCGCTGATAATTAGAAAATACAGCGGTGAACTGCTATCTCCCAGTGCCCGTAACGTACTCGCGAAAAAGTTATAGAGAAAGGTAAACACCATGCCAAGAAAAATAATGCGCAGATACCCCCTCGTCATAACAAAGATGGATGGATCTACCTGGAGCATCGTCAGGATCGGCCCTGCAAAGAGTATGCACAGCATCGTCAACGTCAGTGAAAACACCACACCAGAAAGTAAGGTTGTACTGATCTGCCTGTGCAGCGTCTCGTATTCTTTCGCGCCGTACTGCATCCCCATCAGGATGCTGGCCCCCATGCAGAGTCCTTTCAGGAACAGAATCATCAGGGTCGTGATCGGGTTGCAGATACCGACTGCTGCCAGCGCACCCTTTCCGACAAAATGCCCCACGATAATACTGTCCACCGCATTGTAGGTGAGCTGGAACAGATTGCCAAGGACGAGTGGTATCGTAAACTTTACCAAGATCGGCATGATCTTTCCGGTTGTTAAATCTTTTGTCATAATTCCTCCCATGTTTTGCCTGGTCTGCCCGAAAGTTCTATAAAACCGTGCGGCGGTATAGCGATCTGCTTCATCGCCCGCAGAAATCGAACGCGGCAATTTTCAGGCAAAATGCGGATTTCCTTCTTTTCCTTTACGCATCGGATCTGGAATAGGAATTCTTCATCAGATTGCTGAGCTCATACAATACCTGATTCAGTGTCGCCGCACTCTCCTTTTTCAGCATTTCTGCCACCCGCTCATTTGCTTCCTCGCGCAGCTGCATCCGCTTCGTCTCATCCGGTTCTTTTACAAGCCGCTCATCGTACTGATGAATCAACGCATGTCCTTTGGCCATCACGTGCTCCTGATAACGCTCGATATGGAATACGGATTTCTTATAGGAAGCATCCGCCATTGCTGCGATCATACGGCTGGCCCAGTAGAAATTGTCCGTTGACACTTCTGCTGTCGTATTCGAGAGGTAATCTGGTGTCGTCGTCACTTCTGCATAGAATGGCACAAGTGTATTAAACGCATTGGACGCAAACGCCACCCACTCCAGAATGCCAGAATCCGCTGGCTGATCCGGACGCATCTGAATCACAGAGAGAAAATCATTGCGGTTGATCCCGATGGAACGGAACGCACCTTTTTCGGACTTATCGCCATAAGCGCCATATGGGTCATACGGCGTTCCCTGATAGTGGGAAGACAGCACATACTTTACATCCTCCACGGTCACTTTTTTCTCCGGTACCATGCACCACGGCAAATCGTCCGAGTACGGCGTATAGTCGGCATCCGCCCCGTCCCATTTATATGTGTGTGGATTCAGACAGCGCTCCATATACCATGCACGTGGCGTATTATAGACATGATCCGCATCGTCATGGCTGCCGAACGCATCCCGCGGATTCAATTTGCCGTCCATCGACAGATCCAGATGATATTTCTGAATAAATTCCCTCATATCTGCAGAGCACATATACTCCTTCTGCTCCCCGAGCGCATCCTCCAGGTCGAACCGATCCAGACCAAGCTGATTCGGCATCACCACATAGACGTCATCCGGCACCCGTCTGGCAATCCAGTGATGGCCACCGATCGTCTCCAGCCACCAGATCTCGTCTTTGTCCTGAAACGCGATCCCGTTCATCTCATATGTCCCGTACTGTTCCAGCAGACTGCCAAGGCGCTGTACGCCCTCCCTCGCACTGCGAATATACGGAAGAACGATAGATACGAGATCCTCTTCTCCGATGCCACCAGCCACTTCTTCCTTTCCATCTTCTGCCGGCTGATATACGACGAGTGGATCTGCGCCGAGCACACGCGGATTTGACGTAATCGTCTCGGTCGCGGTCATGCCGACTCGTGCCTCATTGACACCACTTGCCGCCCAGATGCCCTCGCCCTTTACCGCATTCGGCATCGCCGTATAGCGCATCGGATTACCCGGAAGGTCGATCTCCACGTGAGAAATTTCTGATTTATAATGAGTCAGCTGTTCCGACGGGTGAATGACTACGAATTTCTTCGGGGTAAAGCTCCCCGATCCAGAATCATCGTTCCGGGCGATCATCGTAGAGCCATCATAGCTCGCCTTTTTACCGACCAGTATTGTTGTACATGCCATTTTTGTTTCCTCCTTTGCAGCCTTGTTCAGCGCAATCTGATATTCTCTATCCGTATTTTGCTCATAACAGAAAAACCGCTGCTTTTTTATTCTTTCTTATTATAATCAGTCCTTCCGCTCCCCGCAACTCCTTTTCCGTACTTCCTCTGCACGCATTCCAGTTAGTCTGTTATAATTTTATCAAACTTTTTCGTAATATATTGAGAATTCTTTTCATTAGTGTTAAAATGAGAAAAAACAAACACGGAGGATGATCTGATATGAAGAAACTGAAGGTAAAAAAGGACAGCACCTGTATGGCATGTCTGGCCTGTGTAGAGGCTTGTTCTGAGGCATTTTATAAGGAGTTCGATCCGGATAAGGCATGTCTGCAGATCGTAGAGAAAAAGGCGGTTCGCCCGATCGCCTGTCCGCAGTGTGGTAAGTGCGCAGAGGCATGTCCGGAAGGCGCAATCACCCAGAATGCAAAGGGTGTCTACATGATCAATAAAAAGAAATGTGTCGGCTGTGGCAAATGTGCAGAGGCATGTCCGTTCGGTCTGATCGTCGTGACGGAGGGTAACCCGGCTTCCAAATGTATCGCCTGCGGCATCTGCGCAAAGGCATGTCCGATGGATATCCTTGAGGTTGTCGAAGAGTAAGTATACTCTCACTTTAGCTTTACAAAGAATCTATAATTGCGAAGGGAACCTGTTCGCTTCGCTACCTATCTGGTATATAGTCAAAAGCAGCGGTGTCGTAATGCACACCGCTGCTTTTATTCCTACACATTCTCTTCTCGTTTACAAATACAGGTCGGTCGCAGCGCTTCCGCCTTGATCGCAGTCTTTTCGAGGCGCTTTTTCTCCCGGTTGATGTGCAGTACCGTAAGGCTGTCTGAATCCTGATTCGCTACCACGAGAAAATCACTGAAGATCTGGAAGTCCCGCGGTGTCTTCCCTCCGGTCTTTTCGATCGAACAAAGTCTCAGCATTCCATTCTCTTCAATCTCATACATCGCAACACTGTCATCCCCACGATTTCCGGCAAAAAGGAAGCCTCCATACAGCCGGATCGCGGAAGCAATATTGAAATCCGTAAAGCCTTCTGGCAGTGTGGAGATGTCCTGCAGCATCACGTACTCCGGCATCTCATTTGTACCGGTATCGCCCGATTTTTTCTCTGCAAAGACGACAACCCGGCTGGCAAGCTCGCAGAGCACATAGATCACTTCCATGTCTTCATGCCAGAATGCCAGATGACGTGGGCCATAGCCTGGTGGGAGCTGCAATTTCACGCCGCAATCGGTCAGTTTTCCATTTTCATAGTCGATTGTGTAAGCCATGACCTGATCCAGTCCGAGATCTGTACACCAGAGCCACTCCCCTGCTTCCTCCGAAAAATGCACATGTGGGCCTTCCTGCCGCACCGGATCCCCCCCGGCTCCGACATGCTGGTGAAAATCACGCATCTTCTGCAGATGCCCCTGCTCATCCAGAGAAAAGACTGCCAGCGATCCACTCGAATAATTCGCCGTCATCAAAAACCGTTCTCTTCCATCGAGACTTAAATGGCACGGATCGGCACCGCCGGATGGCAGCTCTTTTACAAGTCGAAGCAGCGGTTCCGACTCCTTTCCCTGCTCCGGATTCTCTACGGAGCGCAGGACATCCATTTCATACACTCCGCCTTCTGGCGTCTCCTCCCGCACTGCATACAGCTTATCTCCCCGGTCATTTAATAGAATCCAGGACGGACGCGTCGTCTGCGTATCCATTCCGAGCATGCTCAGTCGTTCGCTCCTCGTGCTCAGCTTCCACAGACAAATGCCAGGCTCCCCCTTTTCTGCATAGGAACCGGTATAAAAATAATAATTGGCCTGCTGAATCTCATCGAGCTGATCCCAGAAGGCCCAGAATTCCTCTTCCGTGATCTCGCCATTTAAAATGAGAATCTCATACATGACGCCCCGCCAGCCGTAAGAAATTCCGGAATCGTGATACCCATTTCGCTCATAAAATGTGATCCGCTGTATCCGCTGTTCCTGATTTTCCGCATCCGGATCCGGCATCTCGACATCCAGAATCACACGCTTTCCGGAATACGCTCGTCTAATTTCCACCAAAATCTGCGAACCGTATCCCTGCCCTCGAAGTGCTTCCTCCACCGCCAGAAACAGTACATGCGTGATATCCCCCAACGTCAGCGTCGAATAAAAGCCGCACAGCGTTTCCCTGTCATAGCAGGCAATAAAATCGTACGGTCCGTCCGTCTCCAGCAGCAGATCCAGTGCTACCCGCTCCTCCCGTGGAAATGCCGCCCGATACAGTCGCACGATCTCCTCAAATTTGTCAGATTCTCTTGTCACTCGAACCGATGTAAGCATAAAATCTCCCTTCTGTTGCACATCACTTTTTTGATCTTTTTATTATAGCGTCTTCCGGAAAAATCTGCCATATATCATTCTGGCGCTTGTGATTTCTACTTTTCTGTGCTAAAGTTTGTACAAAACAGGGAGTTTTGAAAGAGGGATTTATGGAAATGAAAGAAACGCATTTATTCAGCAACAAAGACATCCGGAAGCTGCTTCTGCCGATCATGGTCGAGCAGCTTCTTGCTTCGCTCATGGGAATGGTCGATACGATGATGGTCAGCAATGTCGGCTCGGCAGCGATCTCGGCAGTCTCGCTCGTCGACTCGATCAATATTCTGGTCATCCAGCTGTTCTCCGCTCTGGCGGCAGGCGGCGCGATCCTCTGCTCTCAGTATATGGGCGGAAAAAATATCCGGCAGGCAGAAGATTCCGCAAAACAGGTACTTCTGACCGTGACGGTGCTCTCCAGTCTCATGACAGTGCTCTGTCTGTTGTTTCGGCGTCCGCTCCTCGCCCTGATCTTTGGTGCGGTCGAACCCGAAGTCATGAGCAATTCAGAGATCTATTTCCTTTATACGGCATTGTCCTTCCCGTTTATCGCGATCTATGACGCGGGTGCATCGATCTTCCGCGCCCAGAACAACACGCGATGTCCAATGGTCATCTCCGTGATCTCGAATTTTCTGAACATCTTCGGCAACGCGATACTGATCTGGGGCGTCGGCATCGGTGTGGCAGGTGCGGCGATCTCTACTTTACTGTCCCGCATTTTCTGCGCGGTCATGGTCATGCTCTGGCTGCACCGTCCACACTATGCGCTTCGTGTCTACGACTATCGCTCTATCCGCCCGCAGTGGAACTACATACGGAAAATTCTCGCGATCGGTGTCCCGTCCGGCATCGAAAACGGCATGTTCCAGTTTGGAAAGCTCGCGATCCAGTCGACGGTCTCGACACTCGGAACGGTCGCGATCGCCGCACAGGCCATGACCAACATTCTCGAAAACCTGAATGGCATCGCTGCAATGGGCGTTGGGATCGGACTGATGACCGTCGTCGGGCAAAGCATTGGCGCCGGACGGGATGATGAGGCCGTCTACTACATCAAAAAATTTACCGGAATCAGTGAAGTCGTACTCATCATCAGCTGTGCACTCGTCTTTGCAGCCGGACGGATGGTGACGGTACTCGGCGGCATGGAACCGGAAAGTGCCAGGATGTGTCTCTCCATGCTCACCGTCATTACGATCGTAAAGCCGCTCGTATGGACCTTTTCCTTCATCCCGGCTTACGGCATGCGCGCTGCCGGGGACGTAAAATATTCGATGATCGTCAGCTGTATTTCCATGTGGATGCTGCGTGTGGCGCTCTGCATTTACCTCTGCCGTGTACAGGGCTTCGGTCCGATCGCCGTCTGGATCGGTATGTTTACCGACTGGACCGCCCGCGGTATCGCATTTCTGTGGCGTTTCCACAGCCGGAAGTGGCTGCGGCATCATGTGACCGTATAAGGAGTGAATTTTATGGACATCAGTATTCTTCTTGCAAAACAGATTGCACAGCTTTTCCTCATGATTTTCATGGGATTTTTAATCGTAAAGACAGGACTTTTAAAAGATGAGGACAGCAAGGTCTTATCAAAGATCGTGCTATATCTCATCGTTCCATGCGTGATTGTAAATGCCTTTCAAGTCGATTACACGCCGCAGACCGTCCGGGGACTGCTGATCGCATTTGCTGCATCGCTCCTGACGCAGGTTCTGCTGCTTGTCATCCTCTCGGCGCTCGGACGGCTGCTGCATTTGAATGAGGTCGAAGTGGCATCCATTTATTATTCCAATTCGGGCAACCTGATCGTCCCGATTGTAACTTCTGTTTTAGGGGAAGAATGGGTGCTCTACGGCTGTGTGTTCATGAGCGTCCAGCTCGTCTTTTTGTGGACACACTGCAAAAAGATCATCAGCCGCGAAGCTTCCTATGACTGGAAAAAGATTCTTTTGAACCTGAATATGCTCTCCATCGCATTTGGCGTCCTGCTGTTTCTGACCGGCATCCGCCTGCCGGAGATCATAAGCGGAACGTTTCGCTCGATCGGCAGCATGATCGGACCGGCCAGCATGATTGTGACCGGTATGCTCTTTGCCGGTATGGACTTCCGGCAGATCTTTGCGAACCGCCGGGTATATTTCATCACTATACTCCGTCTTCTCGTGGTGCCGCTGATCTCCCTTGTGCTTTTAAAGCTCAGCCACCTTTCCGGACTTTCCACCGACGGGCCGAAGCTTCTGCTGATCGTCTTTCTCGCGATCATCACACCGTCGGCTTCGACCGTCACACAGATGTGTCAGGTCTACGGCAACGATTCCCGCTACGCCAGCGCGATCAACGTCGTGACGACCCTGTGCTCGATCGTCACGATGCCACTCATGGTGATGCTGTTTCAGATGGTGATTTAGAGCCGGTTCTGGCACGCGACCACTCTGCTGCCAAACACATCCGGGATCAGAACATCCCCGATGGTAACTGGCAGCGGCACCACTACCTGATTTAATTGTTTCATCGCTTCCATCAGCCGGTCCTTCGGGATCGGCTGTTCTGTTTTGACAGCCACGACACCGCCGTCCACGCAGCGCAGAGTCGTCGTCAGTGTCCGTCTCGGATCGGTACATTCCGTCCGCGCATATTCCGCGCCCCGTTTGCATGTATTGCCGGTCACGCTCACAAATACCCCCGCTTCTGTCAGCTCCGCGCTCAGCTGGCATCCCATCGGACATCCGATACAAACCATTTCCCGTTTCATTTTGCATCCTCCAGTGTAAAGACAAGCTCCTTCGCTCCCGCAAACAGCTCCTTTTTCAGGGCAATCCGTTCCATCTCACCGGGCGCTACTTTTCCCTTTTTCTTTGTATAGATTTTCTCGTTTCCCTGATAAACGCAGACATTCACATTCCGGAATACATCGGATACCCGGAAATAGACCTCCACATCCGCACTTCGTGTGATGTTCTGTGGAACGGTATAACGAATCTTCCCATCCGTCCGGATCGAAATATCTTCCGTCTTCTGACCACTTCCGGTCAGATACGCTGCAGCACTCTTTCCCGCCGTCTCCGCCTCCTGCGATACAAAATCGACCAGGTCATGGACATGCAACACATTTCCACAGGCAAAAATACCATCCACCGATGTCTCCCGGTCCTGATCGACCGTCGCTCCTTTTGTGACGCCATCCATGCAAATGCCGGCTCCTTTGGACAGCTCGTTTTCCGGAATCAGCCCGACCGAGAGCAGCAGCGTATCGCAGGGAATATACTGCCGTGTGGCATCGATCGGCTTCCGTCTCTCATCCACCTGCGCGATCGTCACACCCTCCACCCGGTCTTTTCCGTGGATCTCCACGACCGTATGGCTCAAAAGCAGCGGGATGTCAAAATCCTTCAGGCATTGCTGAATGTTTCTCGCCAGACCGCCCGAATACGGCATCAGCTCACAGACCGCCTTTACCTTTGCCCCCTCTAAAGTCATCCGGCGCGCCATGATCAGCCCGATGTCTCCGGAACCCAGAATCACGACCTCGCGACCCGGAAGATACCCCTTCTGGTTCACATATTTCTGCGCAGTCCCGGCGCTGTAAATGCCGGCTGGCCTTGTACCGGCGATATTTAAAGAGCCCTTTGCCCGCTCCCGGCAGCCCATCGCAAGGATGATCGCCTTTGCCTCGATCTCAAAAATACCATACTGTGCATTCGTCGCGATGATCCGTTTCTCGTTCGTGATCTCCAGTACCATCGTGTTCAACATCGCTTCGATTCCAAACTCGCGCACCATTTTTTCATAACGCCATGCATATTCCGGGCCGGTCAGCTCCTCGCCGAACCGGTGCAGGCCAAATCCGTTGTGGATGCACTGCTGCAAGATTCCTCCCAGATGCTCATCCCGTTCGAGAATCAGGATATCCGAAATGCCGCTCTGACGGGCTGCCACTGCCGCGCTCATGCCTGCCGGACCGCCGCCTATGATGACCAGATCCTTTTTCATGCCTCCACCTCCTTCGTTTTTCCTACATTGACATAGGATGCTTTCCCCGACTTTGTCACCTGCTCATAAGGAATCTGCAGCTCCCGCGCCAGCAGTTCCACGATCTGCGGTCCGCAGAATCCGCCCTGACAGCGCCCCATCTGTGCCCGCGTGCGCCGCTTGACGCCGTCGAGATCCTGAGCGCCCGGATTCGTATGGATCGCATGTAAAATCTCGCCCTCCGTGATGCGCTCACAGCGGCAGACGATTTTTCCATAGGACGGATCCTTTCGAATCCTTGCATTTTTCTCTTCGATCGATGCCTCACGGAACGCATGATCCGGTTCGCGGTACGGCTGATAATTCTGTTTTCGCTGCAAACCGCCCTCCTGCTTTTCCAGCAGTCCCACGACATACTCCGCGATCGCAGGCGACGCACTCAGTCCCGGCGATTCGATCCCCGCCACGTTGAAAAATCCATGTTTGGGGACATTGATCATAAAATCCCCGGTGCTGCCTACGGCACGAAGCCCACAAAAAGAAGTAATCGTCTCACCAAACGGAATAGACGGCACATACTCCCGCGCCTGCTTCTGAATCTGTGCAAAGCCATCCGCCGTCGTAGCCGCCGTCTCTTTGTCTCCCTGATCGACCGAAGTCGGTCCGGCGAGCAGGTTGCCATCCACAGTCGGCGTCACGAGAATGCCTTTTCCCATCTTCGTCGGTGTGCGGAAGATCGTATGATGTACCAGCGGCTCCTTTTTCCGGTCGAGCAGTAGATACTCTCCCCGCCTTGGATGAATCTGAAACGAGGTATCCCCGATCATCGCCGCGATCCGATCTGCATAAACCCCGGCTGCATTGATGATGTTTCGCGTCTGCAGCACCTGCTCCTGGCTGCACACTTCATATCCGTCCCCACTCTCCCGGATAGCAGTGACTTCAAAATTTCGCAACAACGCTACTCCATTGTCCATCGCATTTCCGATCGCCGCGATCGTCAGCTCATATGGACAGATGATTGCACCGGTCGGGGCATGCAGCGCAAACAGCACTTCTTTAGAAAGTGCCGGCTCGAGCGCCCGGACTTCTTCCTGATTCAGGATCCTCAGATCCTTTACCCCGTTCTGGCATCCCCGCTCATAGAGCGCCTCGATCGCCGCCCGGTCCTCCTTGCAAAAGCCGAGCACGAGTGAGCCATTTCTCTGATATTTTACGCCAAGCTCTCTGGCGATCTGCGGCATCAGCTCCGACCCGCGCACATTCAGCTTCGCTTTCAGGCTTCCCGCCGGAGCGTCAAATCCCGCATGGACGATCGCCGAATTCGCCTTCGTCGTCCCCATTGCCACATCATTTTCTTTTTCTACGATACAGACCTTTAATTCACAGGCGGACAGCGCCCTTGCGATCAGTCCTCCCACAACGCCTGCTCCGATAATCACGACGTCATACATTTGCACGCCCTCCCCTTTTCATTTCTCTTATTTTCCAGTATAATGAAATGAGCAGATTTTTCAATGATTCGTGCAATAGTAGGCAAATGAGCAGATTTTCGAGCATAATACGCAGATTTTGCGTGTATTTGCAGAACGGAGGAATGATGTATCAAACGGAACGGAAGCAACAGATTTTGTATCTACTGCAGGAAAAAAATGAAATGACCGTCGCGGAGCTTTCCCGGCTCCTGTTTACGAGTGAATCCAGCATCCGCCGCGACCTGCAGGCGATGGAACTGAGCGGGCTGGTAAGACGGACACATGGCGGAGTGAAGCTGCTCAGTGACAATCCGACGATCGTCCCATTTGCGAGCCGCCTGCATTATAAAGTCGCTGAAAAGAAAAAAATGGCAAAAAAAGCGCTCTCCTACATTCAGGACGGACAGGTCATCTTTCTCGACCAGTCCTCCAGCGCGCTCTTTCTCGCCCATGAGCTGGTGAATCGACGGCAGGTCACCATCATCACCAACAATATTGAAATTCTCGCCACGATGGCGAAGTCGGAATTAAAGGTCTATGCCTCCGGCGGCTACATCTGTCCGACGAACCGCAACTGTCTGATCGGAGAGGATGCGCACGAGATTTTCCGGAAAACCCATGCAGATCTTCTGTTCTTCTCGACCAAGGCGCTCTCTTCTGACGGCGCGCTCTACGACGCCACACGCGAAGAAATCCATATCCACAATGCAATGCTCGAAAACGCTGCCCGAAAATATTTCCTGTGTGACTCCGGGAAATTCGATTTGTATGCGAGCTACCTGCAGTGTACACTTGGAGATCTCGACGGGATGATCAGTGAAGTGGAAGTGCCGGAGCGATTTACGAAATTACTGCCAGGCCAGAACTAACCGGCGTTCTGAATCATTGCAAAGCCGTGTGCCACAGGAAGCTGATAAATTTTTTTCCATATACTATTCATCCATATTTTAGCTGAATCAAGTAGCGTATCTGGCCTGTCCGTAGACCCAAGCAGCAATAATTGACTATGAATATCCATTTTGTACTTTACCACTACTAAAAACAACAAATTTTTTGAAAATAAATTAGTATTAGAGGACAAGTGCATTCAATGCATTAAATACTCTTTCCGCATACATCTGCTTGATCTCATGCCGTGTCATCCCGGTGACATCCGCATTTACCTCAAAGCAGTTTGCCTGATCGTGTATCAGAATACAGAAAAATACCCTTCCCTGCACGCTGTCCGCATTGTTCGGGTCGAGGTTCCCGGTCGTGCCGGTGATCCCGATCGCGATGTCCGTATGCAGCTTCTCCTGTACCGTCCGCGCCATCGCCTCCGCACACTCCTTCGAGTAGACACCATACTGCTCAATCACCTTTGGATCAACACCGATAAAAATTTTCGTCTCATTCAGATACGTCACATACCCGCCCGGAAAGATCGCCGATGCCCCTTCCGTATCGGTGATCATCGATGCGATCAGGCCGGAGGTACAGCTCTCCATTGTGGAGATCGTGGTGTGGGTGGTGATGAGATACCTGATCAGGCGATCAATCTCTGATAATTTTCTGCTTAATTCCATCTGATAATTCCCTTCCTATATACATGGATACAGCCTTTTCTGGCTCTTAAACTTTTTACAGCACATGAATCTGGCACATCTTCATCGCCTGCAGGCTGTTCTCATGGCTCTGTGGCGTGACACCCGCGCAGCAGGCTGCATCCACGTAGATCGGTGTCTCCGGCAGATATGCCTTTGCCAGCAGCGCATTGGAAATCACGCAGATGTCCGTGCAGAGTCCGACGAAGGTAATGCTTTTGATTTCCTCTTCCGTGTTCATCTTCACAAGCCTTGCGCCCAGATCGGTAGAGCCAAACGTCACCTTATCGATCGGCTCCGTCTTGCGCAGCACATCCAGCTCCTTTCGAATCTGCCAGCCGTCTGTCCCACGGATGCAATGTGCTACCGGAAGATTTTTTCCTTCCTGCGTCTCCATATAGTTCGCCTCATGCGTGTCGCGCGTAAACAGCACCGTGCCATCAAAATTTTTAATCTTCTCCTCGACCTTCGGTACGATCGCCACTGCCTCTTTTGTGCCAAGTGCACCGTCGATAAAATCATTTTGCATATCTACCACTACTAATATGTTCTGCATAGCTGCCTCCAATTTCTTCAGTGTTTTTTCTCTTATTTTGCCTACGCTCCCAGAATCTGTCAAGTCGCCGTTTTCCTTTCGATTTCCTCCTGCAAAAAATGTAAAAACACTTCCGCCGCCTTACTGAATACCGCGTACCGCTTCCACACAAGCGCATGAGGAATCTCCAAAGCCGGTGTGAGGGGACGCTTCATTTGCTGGAATACGATTCGCCCAGCTATGTCCATCAAAATATTTTGTATTTTCCAAGTAACGCAAAAATCTTCCTATCTTATAAAATTCGTAAACACCATCGGCTCCTGCTTTGGCAGGGAGATTCCCATCTTCATGGCTACATTTTTGCAGTGCGGGAAAAATGCCATGTTGTTTCCGAGCACCCGCATCACCTGCATGCCCTCCAGATCCTGTTTTACCTGTTCCGGTGTCGCTCCGTGCACCATGTTCCAGTATCTGGATGTGATAATTGGCATCTGCATCAGGCCAAAATATTTGTTGATCTGATCCCAGGTCGCCGTGGTACCGGCTCTTCTCGCTGATACGACTGCGGCTGCCGGCTTCAGAAGGAAGCGGTGGCCACCGCCATTTAAGTCGGCATAGAACACTCTGTCCATAAAGGACGTGATGCCTCCACAGGCTCCACCCCAGTGCACCGGTGTGCCAAATACAAATCCATCGTAATCTCCGGCAATCTCCAGAAATTCATTTACGCTGTCATGAAACACGCATTTATTATTTTTGATACAGGATTTACAGGCGATGCATCCTGCCAGTGGTTTGTTTCCGATCCAGAAGATATCGGTATCGATTCCCTGCTCGTTTAATGCCTCTGAGACTTCGCACAGAGCCGTATAGGTACATCCCTCCTTGTGCGGACTTCCATTTACCAGTAATACTTTCATGTTTTTCCTCTTTTCCTGTTGATTACATGCACTCGGTTAAAATGTCATAGATTTCATCATGGGTCAGCTCTCTTGGATTGCTCTTGATAATGTTGCAGCTGTCCGCTACGTTGCGAAGCAGTTCCGGTGTGATCTCGACCGTTGACTTGAGATCCTGCATGTTTGTCGGCAGACCGCACTCTTTGACGAACGCCTCCAGCGCCGCAATTCCTTCCTCTGCCGTAGCAACGTCAAAGACTTCCTTTGCAAATCGGGTGAATTTCTTTTCGGCATCTTTTACAATGTGCCGATAATAGACTGGCTGGATCACGGCCAGTCCCTGTCCATGATTACAGTCGGTATAAGCGCCCAGCTGATGCTCAATCTGGTGTGTCTGGAAGTCGGTCAGGCGCCCGCATTTGAGGATTCCATTCTCTGCCATTGCGGAATCCCACATCAGGTTGCTTCTTGCCTGCATATCATTGATATCTTTCAGAAGCCGTCTCATATTCACGACGGTATTTTTCATAACAGCCAGTGCCAGATCATCTGATACATTGTCTTCATCTGAGTTTCCGAGATATGTCTCCATCGCATGGCTGAGCGTATCAAAAGCGCCGGATAACACCTGCATCTTTGGCACGGTTCTTGTGTACTCCGGATCCAGGACGGCAAAGGACGGCGTCGTTCCAAAGATCGCGCCTTTCCACAGCTTTTCTTCGTATGTAATGACCGCGCCGCCATTCATCTCGGCTCCCGTACCGGAAGCCGTCACCACCGCGCCGAGCGGAATTCCTGCGGACGGGAACACTTTTTTCTCATATTCCATCGCCCAGATATCTTCTTCCGTCTTTGCCTGCACAGAAATCACTTTACAGCAGTCAAAGACGCTGCCGCCACCGACTGCCAGGATGAAATCGATCTGGTGCTCCCGTACAAGTCTGGCACCCTCCTGCACTTTTGCATAGGTCGGATTGGACATGATCCCACTGAAATCAACGACTTCCTTGCCGGCCTCTGTCAGCAGCCCTTTTATCTCATCATAAATCCCGTTTTTCTTTACCGATCCGCCACCGTAGGCCAGCATCACATTCTTTCCGACCTTTGGCAGTTCTGCTTTTAATGCTTTTGCAGCACTTCCTTTTCCAAAATATACCTTTGTCGGGTACGAATATACAAATTCATTCATAGTATACGCTCCTCTCTTAATCCTTTTTGATCCGGTCTCTTACCGCATCTTTCGAAGACTCCAGTTCTTTGTTGTAACTACATTATAAAAAAATCGAAGCCTCCTGAGAAGTTCCGATTTTTTATCAAGTATGAACCTTATAGTTATAACTCTTTATTAATTGCAAGCTAAAAATTAACCTTAAATAATTTCAATTTTTTTAACAATTGCTTGTCCGTAAAATAAGTATTCTTTTCTGGAAGCAATTGGATATGAACAAACTGGTATAACACTCAGAAATAATATCACCATCAGCAGATTGCCCATGTTTCCAAATTCATCTCGTTTGATCCCATATAATATCAAAAGCATAATCAATGCCTCTATCGGTGGAATCGTTATAATTCGAATTACCTTAGCTGTTTTTTCTTTCATTTCATCTTACCTCGCATAAATAAATTTTATAATTTTTCACATTAGTATATCAAATTCTTGTTTACTTCAAATTAGACAAACTCCATCCCTATGTCTAGTTTTTAGATATTCCGTTTGTATTTGTCCATTGTGAAAACACCTCGTTTCTCATAATATATCCACATACTAAAACAAAACCGAGGTGATAGATCTGAAACAGATAAAAATTGCGTGTACCGGCTATATTCTGATTTCCATTGTATTTTACATTACAGGATTTTTATGTATCGCAGATCCTGAATTAATACAATTACATAGCAGAACTTTAGCCGGAGCCATTCTAATCGCATATGGAATCATTAAAATTATCGGCTACTTTTCAAAAGATTTGTACTGCCTGGCATTTCAATATGATTTCGCCTGTGGAATTTTTTTGATCGTGCTTGGTATTGCAACTTTGTGCATTAGTTCCAGATTCAAAGACTCTTCTCTTCTGGCAGCACTGGGAATACTGGTTCTACTTGACAGTCTGCTCAGTATCCAGACAGCACTTGATTCAAAAAAATTTGGATTATCCTCATGGAAATATATTCTTATATTTTCTATGGTAACTGGCACTTTTGGAGTTCTCGTAATTTTAAAAAGTACAATCACATTTGCAGGTTGTGCGCTTCTGGCAGAAGGCGGTATGCGGCATTATATTGTTCAGCATACTGCACGATTACCGGATTACCATTATCTGAATGATAATAAACTACCAAAATAGCAAATTTATACAAAGGAGGATGCTATTATGAACGCATCAAATACACTGAAAAAACTGGGAATCGAACAGACTTTCAACTACATCTACAAAGATCCAGACAAAAACATGGAAAAGTTAATGGACTGGGCGGATAAGTTTTCCAGAGGTGGCTTCCCGTCTCAGCGAAAAGCAATCCGTGAAGCAATCGAAAATCCGGAACATCCATATTATTCCTATATTCGTAAAATATTTAAAGATGTTGATCCTAATGTTGCCAAAACTCTTGCTGTTAACTTTTTTATAAATGCAGCATTAACTGGATGGCCAAAAGAAGAGGAACTTCGCGAGAAATATGACTGCAATATTCCATGGGCAATTCTCCTTGATCCTACTTCTGCCTGCAATTTGCACTGTACTGGATGCTGGGCTGCTGAATATGGTCATAAACTTAATCTGACTTATGACGAAATCGACAATATTATCACTCAGGGTAAAGAACTTGGTGTATATATGTACATTTACACTGGCGGTGAACCGCTTGTTCGAAAAAAAGACCTGATCCGTCTCTGCGAAAAACACTCTGACTGTGTATTCTTATGTTTTACAAACGCAACTCTGATTGATGAAGAATTTGCAGATGAGATGCTTCGGGTTGGTAACTTTGTTCCAGCAATTTCCCTGGAGGGATTTGAAGAAGCAACCGATGGACGCCGTGGAGATGGTGTTTACCAGAAAGTAACAAAAGCCATGGCACTCCTCAGGGAAAAGAAACTGATTTATGGCATTTCCTGTTGTTATACCAGCGCAAACTATGAATCCATTACTTCAGAAGAATTCTATGATTCCATGATTGATCTGGGTGCATATTTTGTATGGTATTTCCATTATATGCCGGTAGGAAATGACGCTGCACCGGAACTTCTCCCCTAACCGGAGCAGCGGACCGGCGTTTACAAAAAAATTCGCCATTACCGCGCTACAAAACCATTATTTGCTATGGATTTCCAGAATGATGCAGAATACGTTGGCGGATGTATTGCCGGTGGCTATCGTTATTTACATATCAATGCTAATGGGGATATTGATCCTTGTGTATTTATTCACTATTCCGATTCCAATATCCGCGAGAAAACTTTGCTGGAAGCCCTGCGCTCTCCAATGATGATGGCTTATCACAAAAATCAGCCATTCAATGAAAATATGCTTCGTCCATGTCCGATGTTGGAAAATCCTCAGAAACTCCGTGAAATGGTTACCACCGCAGGTGCACATTCCACGGACCTGCGGTCACCGGAAAGTGCTGAACATCTCTGCTCCAAATGTGATCATTATGCAGAACACTGGAAGCCAGTAGCAGACAAGCTTTGGGAAGAAAACCGCAGAAAATACAACGAAAAACATTCTCAGAATTAAAATTCCATGCGGAGTCCTGCCTTACCAGCAGTCTCTCCGCATGTTTCTATATAGAGAAGTTGCAATCAGCAACTTCTCTTGCATATTTCAACCTATAAAGCACAGGTTTTTTATTTGCTCTCATGCTCAGAAATGATACGTTCACCTGACCCAGCAAATATTTTACAAAGTTCTTTATAAAACTCTCTCAGATCATAAGAAGCACCTTCTTCCAGCCAATCCAACAAACTCCCAATAAATACCCACTTATAACATCTGATAAATATTTCTTTTTCTTCTTTTGAAATTTGCTTATACTCTCCAATTTTATTCACATAAATCTGAATAATATCATATCCCATCTTATTCAGTCCAGATAAAAATGTATCTTTTTGAACCGAACGGAATAAATGTAAAAAAGCCTTTTTCCTTTTCATACATTCATCGGACATATAAGTAAGACAATCCACAGGAGATGTAAATGTTCCATATTTCTGAATAACTTCCTCCATCCAGTCTTCAATGGAATCTATCATTAATGTAGGAATATCCTGAAAATGATAATAAAATGTATTGCGGTTCACACGGCAACGATTCACTATATCTTGTACTGTAATTTTATTATATGGTTTTTCTTCCAGGAGTTCCCAGAAAGTCTCCTTAATTATTTCCTTTGTCTGAATCATTCTTTTTCTCCGAATTAATCATTGCACCTGTTACTTTTTCTTTTGATTTAACTGATAGTTTATCACAACTGCTCCGACCGATACCAAAATCCGGCATAAAAGCACTATCATAAACTCGACAGAAAATGGGGTACTGATTTTTTCACCCAAACCAGAAGCAGTAAGGTAACACCGTCCATGGAAGAAAAGGGATCTTATCATCCACCGGACGTTTTACGTCGTGAATCTTACTCTGAAAAAACTCGCTTCCGAAATACAGCACTGTCTGGAAAGAGAGCAGAATTCCCTGTATTAATATCAGTTTCTTTAACATACAATCGCCTCTATTCTGAGCTTAGCCCGTCTATTTCCTCAAATCATGTAAAATTGCCGCAATATCCTCTGGCAATTCAAGAAAATTCCCCTTGCTCCATTCCCGATACATATTATAAATAGCACCTGCAAACGCACTGATTCTCAAAGTTTCTTCTCTTGTTCCTCCTTCTGTATCTATCCATTTCTGGATAAGATACTCTGTGATTTTTGCCAGAAATAAATCTCCCATTCCAGCTGTAATCAAAGCATCTATAAATTCTCGGTGCAAATAGAAAAACTGGAAACAGCGTAGCATATATTTTTTGTCGTAAAATGCTGTTTTACTTCCTGTATCAAGTTCTTCTGCTTCTTTTGCTCTATATTCTTCCACCACCTCAGCTAAATGTTCCGTCAGGATATCCTCTATCGCCTTATAATTTCTATAAAACGACATTCTGGAAACATTCGCCTCTGAGGTGATATCTGAAACAGAAATGGAAGAAAATGTTTTATCTCCTATTAGCTTTAGCAATGCTTTGTACATATCTTGTTTTACCTGAATATTGGTCTGACTTATTCTTTTCTTCATTGTTATAACTCCAGTCCTGAAGAAATATTTCTATTTTAATGTTACAATTTGTAACATCATTATAAAACATTTTGTTATTTTTTACAATCCAATATTTTACTATTAGTATTTTTAATAATTAGGAGAATCTTGTTCTTTTCCAGCAGGTGATCTTTGGGTCTGGAAAAAGAGAAAAAGGACAGAACCCCGAAGAGCCCTGCCCGTAATCAACGCTGCAAACTGGAATTTTTTTGTCAGTGCAGTTTATAATATCTTATAAATTAGGCTGAATCACAACGGATGTTACCATCGTATGCTCCGGCTGTTCAATAGAATAAATAACTGCATCTGCTATCTGCTCTGGTGTAATCATTTTTGACTTATCACTGATCATGTTGATATTCCCCTATTCTTCCATAGCATACTGTACAATCATTGGATCATCGTATTCTGCCCACATAGATTTATTTTCATCAAGTTTCTTGAGTTGCTCCATATCCTCATCAAATAACTTAAAATCAAAAATATCCA
>JAQXGF010000147.1 GCA_029006155.1 Lachnospiraceae bacterium | reverse complement strand
CGGATTATGACACTGGGACATACCATTCTGGAAAAGCTGCATCTGCTGCGGAAAAAAGAAGGTCGGCTGGCAAAGCTGGAAGCGTCCATGGACATGTATAATGATACAGCGGCGTATATCCGGCAGCATCCGATGTTGATGCTGAACGTGTTTCTGATCACATTTGGTCAGCGGATTGCACTGTTCGCGGTCACTTATTTTGTGTATCGTGCGTTTTCTCTTACGGGGACGCCGATAGTCACGGTCATCACGCTGCAGGCAGTGATTGCGGTCTCTGTTGATATGCTTCCGCTTCCGGGCGGTATGGGGATCAGTGAGACGCTGTTCCTGATTATCTTTGCGCCGGTGTTCGGAGAGTTGTTGCTTCCGGGAATGGTACTCAGCCGGGGACTTGGATACTACAGCGAGCTGCTGATTTCGGCGCTGTTTACGCTGGTGGCGGTGATTGTGTTCGGGCATCGGGAGCGTGCGGCGCAGGCACGTGCGGCAGCGCAGAATTCATTCGAATCGGAAGAAACCTGCAAGAAAGCCAGTTGAACCAAATCAAGCTGCGAAGCAGCTATTCGGTTATGACATATCATGAGGAGGGAACCGCTTGCGGGAGGAATTCTTATGATCCTACAAGTAGCGAAACGGATTGCGAATATCCGCTTTGACTATAGCATAAAGGACTACGAACGATATACAGAGGACGGGCGTCCGATATCAGCAACAAGAAGGAGTACGGTGCAGAGCCACCACAAGAAAAGCGTTTGTAAGAAGGTGACAAAGGCCGGATGCAAACAGGAAAAAGGGAGAGAAAAATATGTTGGGATTTTACGATTACACGGTGATATTGACATACTTGAGCCTTGCGGCTTCGATTACAGGTATGTTCTTTGCATTTTCCGGGCATCTGCATCTGGCGATCACGTGCCTGGCATTATCCGGTCTGCTGGATACCTTTGATGGAAAGGTGGCCAGGACGAAAAAAGACCGTACGGAAGATCAGAAGCGGTTTGGAATTCAGATCGACTCCTTGTGTGATATCGTCTGTTTTGGAGTATTTCCGGTGATCCTCTGCTATTTTACCGGGATGCGTGATGTGCCGGGGATGATCATTCTCGTATTTTACTGTCTGGCCGGACTGATCCGCCTTGCGTACTTTAATGTACTGGAGGAACGCCGTCAGCAGGAGACCGACGAGAACCGCAAATATTATCAGGGGCTTCCGATCACCTCGATTGCAGTAATTCTGCCGCTGGCCTATGTGACATCCTCTCTGTATGCACAGCATTTTCTTATGGTACTGCATGTCGTGATGCTGGTGACGGGGCTGCTGTTTATCATCCGATTCCGCTTCCGCAAACCGAACAACAAAGAGATCGCACTGCTGATCGTGATCGTAGCAGCGGCTGTTGTGTACATATTGCTGTATTTCCGGTGGAGAGGCTATGTTCAGTGGAGCTGGAAACATGTGTGGAATACGATTATGAGGAAGAAGTAATGCATCCAGTGGTATCGCCTTATTATGTGTTTTGCCTGGGGGAAAGCGTATTGTAGCATATATTGGGTACACGATAGAGGCTCGTAAAAGGAAAACGGCATATGAAAAAGATAGTAGAATTGCATACAAAATGATTCTGTGAGGAGAATGACGAAATGAAAATAAAATCGGACCATATAGGAATCTGTATTTCAAATAAAAATCGCGTTACCAAACGAGATAAGAATGATAAAAATGAAGAACGATTAACCCGAAATGCACCCGCTTCCGCACAGGAGAGGGTGCTTTCGGCGCTTTATGATCATACACTGGGGCGCTGCCTGCTTCGGCCACTGGTGAGCCCGTGGTTCTCAGAGCTGGGTGGCCGGCTGCTGAATACGCGTCTGTCCGCGCTTGCAGTAGCTCCTTTTGTCCGTGCCAATCAGATTGATCTTACCATGTGTGAGAAGCAACAGTTCACTTCCTATAATGATTTCTTTACCCGCCGCCTTCGTCCGGAGGCCCGACCGGTAGATGCGTCGCCGGAGGCTTTTGTCAGCCCGTGCGATGCGCGCCTGTCCGTCTATCCGATCACAAAAGAAGGTACATTTTGCATCAAGCACACCCATTATACGTTGCCACAGCTGCTGGATGATGCATTGCTGGCCCAGCGCTTCGAGGGCGGTACGCTCTGGCTCTACCGTCTCTGCGTAGATGACTACCACCGTTACATTTACCCGGCTAATGCGAGAAAATCGAAAAATGTGCGCATTCCGGGCATTTTCCACACCGTCAACCCGATTGCAAATGATCATTACCCGATCTACAAAGAAAATACGAGGGAATACTGCCTGCTAAAGACACAGGAATTTGGTACGCTGCTCATGATGGAAGTCGGCGCCCTCCTCGTCGGCAAGATTGAGAACCGCACGCAGGGACAGGCAACGGTTCACCGCGGCGAAGAAAAGGGCAATTTTGCGTTCGGCGGCTCTACGATCATTGTCCTGACTCGGGAAGGGACTGTATTACCGGAGACACGGTTTGTCGAGCACACCCGGAAAGGGATCGAGACGAAGGTGAAGATGGGGGAGCGGGTCGGCAAAAGCCGTATAGATAATTGAATTACAGTTCGGATGATGTTATACTGACAGAAAATCAAAGGGGATATTTGTACAAGTATATTTTTTAAAATTGTTATATGTGAAAATATAAAATATAATAAGGTAATTATATTATGGTGAATGTAATTATGACAAACGAGTGCTTTGAAGAGAAAATCAATGAAATAGTAAAATTTGCGGGAAAAAACGATAATTCTATCAGTACAAAAATATTTCTTGATATTTTAAAAGATAAAGAGAGTGATTTCGCAGATGACGTAATTGAACGGGCAATAGAGCGGCTACATGACTTGGGAATTGCTTTGCGGCCGGAAGAGGAAGACGAAGACTATCCCGCAGAAGAGGCGAATACGGATGCGTTTATACCAGCAGAGGTCAATATTGTACAGAGAAATGTGAATGTATATAATTTGATGGAACGGCTGGAAAATGAGGAGATTGATCTCGCACCGGATTTTCAGAGAAGTAAAGATCTTTGGCCATTGGATGCGCAAAGCCGACTGATTGAATCGCTCATGTTGAAAATACCGATTCCGGCGTTTTATTTTGACGCGGCAAAGGAAGATCAGTGGATTGTAATTGATGGATTGCAGCGCTTGACTGCTTTTTCAAATTTTCTTGTCGGAATTCCTACGGGGGAAAAGGATGAGGAGGGAAAAACAAAGAGAGTAAAGGAACGCCTTTCTGGATTACAGTATTTGAAAGATTTTAATGGCTGTACATTTGATGAATTACCAAGACAGTATGCAAGAAGGATCAAAGAAACTTCGCTTGTGGCTTACACGGTAGAGAAAGGTACACCAGATGATATTGTCTTTAATATTTTCCAGCGCATCAATACTGGCGG
>JAQXGF010000146.1 GCA_029006155.1 Lachnospiraceae bacterium | reverse complement strand
ATGACCGGATTGATCGGAGGCGTATCTACAATAATATAGTCATAGCGTTTCCGCATTTCATCCAATAATAAAGTAAACAATTTGCCGGACACGAGCTCACTCGGATTCGGAGCGACTGCACCGGTCAGAATGACATCCATGTATTTATCCTGGGTACGGTAAACGATATCGTTCATCGCTGCCGTGCCGCAGAGGTACTCGGTCAGTCCCTGTACCTGATCATGCATTCCGTACCGGGACATCGTCACGGAATTCCGGATATCACAGTCCAGATACAGCGCACGCTTCTTCAGTCCTGCCAGACTCTTCGTCAATCGGAATGCGATCGAGGACTTTCCCTCGTGTGCGACCGCACTCGTGATCGCGATCACTTTCAGATTCGCGCCGCTCAGCTGAATATTTCCACGCAAGACGTTGATCGCCTCTCTCGCCTGAAACGGAAGATCATCGATCTCCGGGGCGACCTGCTTGTAATTCGGGAGCTCACGTCTCCACGTCTGCTGCTGTTCCATCTATGTACTTCCTCACTTTCTGTCCATTTCTCTGTAGTACGGTACGGCTGCCAGCACCGGAAGGTGGAGGTAGCGGTCGATATCGTCGACGGTCTTCATGGTCGTATCCATCAGCATGCGCAGGACAACGATCGCACAGACAATCAGTGCGCCGAGCAGTCCGCCGAGCATCAGATATTTCTTCAGGCCCGGAGTCACATCCTGTACGGCCTCTGCCATCGCATAGTCGATGACGGTCGGCTCACCACTTCCGATGACCTGATAGATCTGGTCGACACTGATATTCATCAGCGCGTTTGTGATATTCCGGCTCAGTTCTGGATCGTCGCAGGTCACCTTGATGTCCACGATGTGGGTGGAGTCCGGATTGTCTACGGATACGAGCGCGCCAAGCTGCTTGTAATCGAGGTTCAGGTCGAGCTCGTCGATGACACGGTTCAGCACGGTGCGGCTCTTAATAATATTCGCATAGTCATCGGTCAGCGCTGCAGACAGCTGCAGGTCGGAAAAGCTGATCATCGAGTCCGTGCTCGTGATGTAGATCGATGCATCTGCCTGATAGGACGGCTTCAGCAAAAAGGTGTGATATGCACCGAAGACCGCTGCGCCAAGCAAGGCTGCAAGGAGGATGCTCTTCCAGTGGGATACCAGCAGGTAAAAGACTTCTTTGAGATCGATCTCCATCTCGTCATCCTGCCGGCTCTGAACTATCGGTATCTGTTTTTCTCTGTTCTCTTCCATGATTACTCCTGTTGTTCACTCTTCAGTATTTTCTGTATGTTGCTTTGCATGGTGCGCTGCAGAATCCCGGGCGAAAGGTGCTCCTCCATCCAGCTGCAGGCCTTCTGTACCCGGTACGGGCGGAAGTCCATGCCATGACAGTCACTTCCGAAAAAGTCCGCCATACCCTCAGCTGCCAGCTGCCGCCATGGGTTCCGGTGAAAAATGGAATTCCGCATAAGCAGCGTATCAAAATTCATCTGCAACCAGATGCCGCGACTTTTCAGCTCGTACAGCCGCTGTATGTCACGCAGGCATTTGTAACGCTCAAAATGTGCCAGCACCGGATAATAGCCTCCCTGCTGCAGCTCCGTCAGTCCCTGCAAAAGCTGCAGATACGGACATTCGGGGTCAAATTCCACCAGCACGTAAAGGCTGCGCGCGAGGGTGAGCACCTCTCCCTCCTCGAGCTGCTCCAGCAGGCCGGAATAATAAAAGCACTCCTGCCCGGGATAGAGTGCGAGCGGAAGTCCTTCCAGACTGATTCGCTGCTTTACCTGCCGCCAGGCATGCAGCACCTCACCGGCATCCGGCTCGTAGCGGCCCGGATAGTAGTGCGGCGTGGCGATCACGGATGTGATCCCCTGCCGACTCGCCTCCCGCAGGGCTTCCATCGTCTCCTCCATGCTCTTGGAACCGTCATCTAATCGCGGAAGGATGTGACAGTGCATATCGGTAATCTGATTCATGTCCTACCTCTTTTTTGCACACAAAAAAACGTCTATTATGACGTCTTCTCTTTTGTGTCTTCCATTGGTGTCGCGTGTCTTGCTACGTCATATGGTATATGTGATGTTTTGATATGTGCACGCCTCCGCTATTTACTACGCAAAAGCGTTCTACTAAGAAGATAATCCATATAGTGAGCTTTGTCAACCTTTGATTCGATTTTTCTGTGACGGTTTTCCGAGGCGTTTTGCTGCATTTTCAGGCGTCTTTTACAAAAACTGCGGTTTTTTTGTAATATTTTTCCAATATGGACCGGAAAGCGTTTCTTCCTATGTATAAT
>JAQXGF010000145.1 GCA_029006155.1 Lachnospiraceae bacterium | reverse complement strand
GCAATGAAACCAATCCACATCACCAGAAAACAGCTTCTGATCAGCCTCGCGATCCTGTCCGGCGTGATCGTGCTTACGGTCTGCGGGACGCTCTGGTATCTCATCGCCACCGCTCCCGACCTGGATGCGATCTCTCTCTCTCCATCCGAATCTGCTACTTATATCTGCGATTCCGACGGCAATTACATACGCCGCCTCACATTCGCTACCTCGAACCGCGATCTCGTCACACTTGATGAGATCCCGGAGGCGCTGCAGCAGGCCATCGTCGCGATCGAGGACGAACGCTTCTACTCGCATCACGGCATTGATGTCCACGGCATCCTGCGTGCCTTTTTCAAAGGCATCACGAGTGGCTCCTTTTCCGAGGGCGCCAGCACGATCACACAGCAGCTCATCAAAAATCAGGTATTTACCGAATGGACCTCCGAGCGCACCCTTCTCGACCGCATGCGCCGCAAAGTACAGGAACAGTACCTCGCCGTTCAGCTCGAAAAACGCAGCAGCAAAGAAGAAATCCTGGAAAATTATCTGAATACGATCAACCTGGGGGCCGGCTGCTACGGCGTCCAGTCCGCTGCAAAGCGCTACTTTGGAAAGGATGTCTCGGACCTCACCCTCTCCGAGTGCGCCGTGCTCGCAGCGATCCCGCAAAATCCATCCGGCTACAATCCGGTCTCTTTTCCGGAAGCAAACCGCCGCCGTCAGCTCATCGTCCTCAACTATATGGAAACACAGGGCTACATCTCTCACGACGCGCACCGGGAAGCAGAAAATGATCCGGTCTATGACCGCATCCTCGCATCCGATCCGGTATCCGGCTGGGAGAACGTCTATTCCTACTATGAAGATGCCCTGATCACCCAGGTCACAGACATCCTCATGCAGGAACTTCACTACGCACAGGAACAGGCACACCGGGCCATCTTCGGAGGAGGTCTGCGCATCTACTCCGCACAGGATGCAGCCCTGCAAACGATCTGTGAGGAAGAGTTCTCCAATCCTGCCAACTTCCCGGCCTCTGCCGGTGAAGAACTGCAGGCATCCCTCGTGCTCATGGATCAGCATACCGGCCTCGTCCGTGCGCTCGTAGGCGGGCACGGGGAAAAGCAGGCCAGCCTCACCCTGAACCGCGCCACCGACACGCTTCGCCAGCCCGGCTCCACCTTCAAAATTCTCACCGCCTATGCCCCGGCTCTGGATGCCGCAGGCGAAACGCTTGCCACCCTCTATGAAAACACACCGTTTTCCTACGAAGACGGCACACCCGTCGGCAACTGGGACAGCACGGATACAAGTGCCGCGGTCACGATCCGGGAAGCGATCACCCGCTCGGTCAATCTCGCGGCTGTGCGCTGCATCACTGCCATCACCCCCGCCCTCGGTCTGCAATACGCCCAGAACCTTGGCATCACGACGCTTCGCGCTGCATCCGACTGCATCCAGCCGCTTGCCCTCGGCGGCATCACCGATGGCGTGACGAATTTAGAGCTCACCGGGGCGTTTGCCACGATCGCAGATGGCGGCATTTACCGGACGCCAAAATTTTTCACCAAGATCCTGAACCGAAGCGGCGAAGTGCTCTACGCCTTTTCCGACCTGGAAGAGATCTCCACATCTGCAGACGAATTGCCGGATGATTTTCGCACCCGCACACTGGCCAAACGAGACAACACCCGCGTGCTGAAAGACTCGACGGCCTTTCTTCTGACCTCTGCCATGCAAGGTGTCGTCTCCGATCCGTCCGGTACGGCCTATCAGAGCGTTTCTGCATCCAATCAGCCGGTCGCCGGAAAGACCGGAACGACCTCGGACTACAAAGACATCTGGTTCGTCGGCTTCACCCCCTACTACACGTGCGGCGTCTGGGGCGGGTATGACAGTAACAAAGAGCTGCCGGACGGCTGTCACAGCTACCAGAAAACGCTGTTCTCCGCCGTCATGAACCGCATACATGCGACACTCCTCGCCTCCGAATTTACCCCGCCGTCATCCATTCAGCAGGTCCGGCTCTGCAAGGAGAGCCATCTGCGTGCCATAGAAGGTGGATGCCGTGATACCTACACCGAATATTTTGCTGTCGGGACCGCGCCGGAAAAAGACTGTCCACTGCACATCCCGATCCCGGAGACGGAGCCGATCGTCATTTACCCGGACATCCTCGACCAGCTGCTTCCGGAAGCCCCTGATACCGAATCTGCATCGGAAGCATCCGAGTCCTCTTCAGAGACAGAAACGGCACCCCCGGATACGGAGATGCCGCCTTATGAAACCGAATCGGATTCTGAGTCAGAATCCGGCTCAGAATCCGAACAATATACACTGGATACCAATTCTCTGCAGGATTTGATGAACCGCCTTGGAACTTAAAGCAGATATTTACAATCCAGCCCACCATTTTTCCGCAGAGGCTACCGGCGCGGTATCCTTACCGCTTTTTATATCACTCCCGCACATCTCCCACCGCCGTCCGGCAGATCAGATCCACACAGGCCGGAATGCCGAGCTGTGAACTGTCGAGTACGAGATGGTAGCCCTTTTTATCATCCCAGTGCATACACGTATTTGCACTGTAGAAATTTGCCCGGCGACGGTCGAACCGCTTCAGGACATTGTCGACCTTTGCTTCCTCGATGCCGTAGCAGGTCCTGGCACGTTTCCTGCGGAACTCCTTATCCGCGTGGATAAATACCCGCAGCACATCTTTGCGATCCCGCAAAATCCATCCGGCGCAGCGGCCGACGATCACGCACGGTCCCTGCAGCGCCATCTCTTGGATCACGCTCTCCTCCGTGACATATAAAGCGCCCTCTTCGCTCAAACCGTCGCGCTCCCCGAGCGCGATCCGGTTCGCCATGCCAAGCGAATATAGCAGGCTGTTCGACGTCGTCTCCTCGAGCTGTACGAGACGCTCCGGCACCGTATTCATTTTCTCAGCCGCTCGCTCCAGCACTTCTTTTCCATAACATGGGATATCCAGCTGGAGACCAACCCTCTTGCCGATCTCGCTTCCACCTGATGCATATTCCCGCTCAATCGTAATAATATGGTACTTCATCGCATTTCCTCCCCGCCTTCTTTACTGCTCGCTTCACGCACTGCGTTCAAACTGGCTGTTGTACAGTTCCGCATAGAAGCCGCCCTGCTTCATCAGTGTCTCATGATTGCCCTGCTCAATGATATCGCCATCTTTCATGACAAGGATCAGATCCGCATCCCGGATCGTCGAGAGCCGGTGCGCGATGACAAAGCTCGTCCGGCCTTTCATCAGATTATCCATCGCCTTCTGAATCTGTGTCTCCGTGCGGGTGTCGACCGAGGAGGTCGCCTCGTCGAGGATCAGGATCTTATTGTCCGCCAGAATTGCCCGCGCAATCGTAAGCAGCTGCTTCTGTCCCTGAGAGACATTGCTCGTCTCTTCATTCAGGACCATCTGATAGCCGCCCGGCTGCTGCATGATAAATTTATGGATATGGGCTGCCTTGGCTGCCGCGATGACTTCTTCATCCGTCGCATCCAGCCTGCCATACCGGATATTTTCCATGATCGTTCCAGAAAACAGCCAAGTATCCTGCAGTACCATGCCAAACATTTCCCGCAGCTCCTTGCGGTTGAAGTCCCGTACATCATGCCCGTCGATCTGGATGCTGCCTTTGTTGACATCATAGTAACGCATCAGCAGCTTGACCATCGTCGTCTTGCCGGCTCCGGTCGGGCCGACGATCGCGATCTTCTGGCCATCTTTGACCTTTGCGGAAAAATCGTGGATGATCAGCTGATTCGGATCATAGCCAAATGCCACATGGTCAAACGTCACGTTTCCATTCAATCCCTCGGTAGATACCGGGTGCTCGACCGTCTGGTCTTCCTCATCTTCCTCCAGGAATTCAAAGACACGCTCGGATGCGGCGGCTGCGGACTGCAGCATATTTGTCACCTGTGCGATCTGCTGGATCGGCTGCGTGAAATTCCGGATGTACTGGAAGAATGACTGGATATCGCCGACCTCAATCACATTCTTGATGACAAGGAATCCGCCTAAGATCGCCACGACGACGTACCCCAGATTTCCGATAAACTGCATGACCGGCATCATAATACCGGAGAAGAACTGGGACTTCCATGCTGAATTATACAGCTCTTTATTTACTTTTTCAAATGCATCTACGACATCTTTTTCTTTGTTAAATACCTTTACGACGTTGTGTCCGCCGTATACCTCTTCGATCTGGCCGTTTACCTCGCCAAGATAGCGCTGCTGGTTACGGAAAAATTTCTGCGACCGCTTCATCACGGTTCCGATGATGCCCATCGATACCGGAAGGATCAGCACAGCTGCCAGCGTCATCCATACATTGATACTCAGCATCATGATAAACACACCGATCAGCGTCGTGACCGAAGTGATCAGCTGCGTGATACTCTGATTCAGGCCATTTTGCAGGGTATCCACATCGTTTGTGACTCTGGAGAGGATCTCTCCGGTCGTCCGGCTCTCATAATACTTCAGCGGAAGACGGTTGATCTTCTTTGAAATATCCTTTCGAAGCCCATACGTCACATCGTTGGAAATGCCTGTCATGATAAAGCCCTGGATGAACGAAAAGATCGCCGAGCAGACATACAGGGAAAGTGCAAACAGCAGGATCTGCGTAATCTTTGTAAAGTCAATCCCGCCGCTTCCACCAATCTTCGCGACCAGGCCATTGAACAGCTCGGTCGTCGCTTTACCGAGAATCTTCGGTCCTACGATATTAAACACGGTTCCGGCAATTGCAAAAATCAGCATGAATACAAACCGGAATTTATATTTTGACATATAGCGGATGAGTTTGCCGATGCTTCCCTTGAAGTCCTTGGCTTTCTCGCCGCTCATTCTTCCTCCGCGCATGCCATGCATGCCGCGTGGTCTTGATTCACTCATCTGGCATACTCCTTTCTCATTCCGCAAGCTCTTTTTCGGAGAGCTGTGATTTTGCGATCTGACGGTACACTTCACAGTTTTCCATCAGTTCTTTATGCGTGCCCTTTCCGGCAATTTTTCCATCGTCCAGTACGATGATCTGATCCGCATGTAAGATCGTACTGATTCGCTGTGCCACGATCAGCGTCGTCGTATCTGCCGTCTGCTTTTTCAGCTCCCGGCGAAGCGTGACGTCCGTCTTATAGTCCAGCGCAGAAAAGCTGTCGTCAAAAATGAGGATCTCCGGCTTCTTCGCAATCGCCCGCGCGATCGAAAGACGCTGCTTCTGTCCTCCGGAGACGTTCGTGCCGCCCTGTGCAATCGGAGATTCATACGTTCCTTCTTTTTCTTCGATAAACTCGGTCGCCTGCGCAATCGCCGCTGCCCGCTTTACATCCTCATCGGTCGCATCCGGCGCGCCATAGCGGATATTCGAAGCAATCGTACCGGAGAACAGCGTGCTCTTCTGCGGCACATATCCAAGCCGGTCACACAGATCCTTTTTCGCCATCTCGCGGACATCCACCCCGTCGACTTTGACCGATCCGGCAGTCACATCATAGAACCGCGGGATCAGATTGATCAGAGTACTCTTGCCGCTTCCGGTACTTCCGATAAATGCCACGGTCTGGCCTTTTTCCGCGCGGAAAGAGATATCGTCGAGCACCTTCTCATCTGCCTCCGGATAAGCGAATGACACATGTGAAAACTCTACCGTTCCCTTCTCATTTGCCTCCGGCTGTTTCGGATGCTCCGGATCGTGAATCGTCGGCTCGGTGCTCAGCACTTCATAAATACGCTTTGCCGCCACATTGGCTCTCGGAATGATGATCGACATCATCGCAATCATCAGGAAGGACATGATGATCTGCATCGCATACTGGATAAAGGCCATCAGATCGCCGACCTGCATATTGCCGCCGTCGATCGCATAGCTGCCCTTGTAGACAATCAGCACGGAAATACCATTCATGATGACCATCATAATCGGCATCATAAATGTCATACAGCGGTTGACGAACAGGTTCGTCTTCGTCAGATTCTGATTCGCCTCCTCAAAGCGCTCCTCCTCATGTGCCTCCGCGCTGAATGCACGGGTGACCATGATACCGGTCAGCTGCTCTCTCGTCACGAGGTTCAGCCGGTCGATCAGCTCCTGCAGCTTTGTGAACCGCGGCATTGCTACTTTAAACAATACTCCGATGACGATCATAATGAGCACCACTGCCAGCACGATGATCCAGCTCATCGAGACATCGGTCTTTACGACCTTGAGCACACCACCGATACCAAGGATCGGGGAGTAGAGCACAAGCCGGAAGCCCATCGCCAACAGCATCTGAATCTGCTGAATATCGTTCGTGCTTCGTGTGATCAGCGAAGCGGTCGAAAACTGATTGAACTCATGACTGTTGAAGCCAATGACTTTGCGGTACACGTCGTTTCTCAGATCGTGCGCCACGACTGCTGCCACCCGCGCGGAGAAGAACGTCACAAGTACCGATGCGACCATCGCCAGCAGAGCCACAAGAAGCATCATTCCTCCGGTCCGGATCAGATAATGAATCTGCAGGCTGTCGAGATCTTCGCCTAACGCCTCATACTCCTGCTGGACAAAGAGGATCGCGGACTGTGCGGTCATCGTCTCCGGCATATCCGCCGTCTTTTCTTCCAGCTTTTCCAGCATTGCCATACGGGTCTCCTGCGGAAGCTGTTTTACTGCATCCAAGGCAGAGACGCCTTCCGGAAGCTGCATCGCTTCACTTTCATCTGTGCCAAATGTGCTGCTCCCGCTTTCCATCTGCTGCAGACTTACGAGCATCATCTCGGCCGGAAGCAATGCATCGGCCAGCTCCTCCCGCTCCGAAGCCTTGATATGAGACTTCAGCACGTAGCGATCGCCGTCCTGTGTATAATACTGCTCCAGCAGGTTCTTCGCATCGTCATCCAGAAACAGCTCCAGATTCCCTTTCGTATCGGCACTCATCTTTTCCGGCACACCATCCTCGATGCCTTTTTGCTGGATCCCTTCATTTACAATTTTTGACGTATACTCTGGCAGCGTCAGATCACAATACGCCTGCAAAAACAGCAGTGCGACGATCGCGATCACAAGCCCTGCCGAGCTTTTGAGATATTTCGCCAGTTTTGTCATATCTCTCCTCCTTTTCCATCTTTACAAATCGGTGCTTTCCCCGCGCAGCTTTCCTGACACGCCTCCGTCATCTGCTGTGACAGTGCATCCAGATTTTGCATCATACGGTCAAAAAAACTTTTTGCCAGCTCGACCTCTTCCTCAGAGAATCCGGCCGTCAACGCCTTTTCATTTGCTCTCACCACGATCTCGATCTGCTCTGCCACCTGATTTCCTTTTTCTGTCAGGTAAATCCGGCTGACCCGCATATCATTTGGATCCGGCTTCCGGTAGATCACTTCTGCTTTTTCGAGCCGCTTCATCGTCACCGCGACCGTCGGCGGCTTCACATGCAGATGCTCTGCCAGCTCCCGTTGACTGATCCCTTCCTTATGACTGATCGCATTAATAAAAGGAAGCTGCCCCGGATGCACGCCAAGATCTTTCAGGCGGCCGAAATTCACCTCCATATATCGGTGCAGCAACCGCATAAATGCTCCCTGCAGACTCCGGGACTTTTCATGTTTACACTCACACATTTCCTCACCTCACTTCTGGATCCATACCTGCGCAAATATGGTTCCAGATCGTTTTTATATCCCAATATTTATTTAGCCGACTAATAATTAGCCGACTAAATTAGTTATACTCATTTTACCAAAAAAATCAAGGGGATTTTGTGCACTTTATAAAAAGTTTAGAAGTGAATTTTAGGTTGACGGAATCCCGCTACTGTTTTATAATAGACAGGTACGACAGCAGGAACGTCTTTCCTACCGCCGCACCAGATATGGAGACGTATCGAAGTGGCCATAACGAGCTTGACTCGAAATCAAGTTGTCGGGTAACCGGCACGAGGGTTCGAATCCCTCCGTCTCCGCTTCTTTCAAAATGCAGAATGCCTGAGTTTATGCGGGTGTTCTGCTTTTTTTGTAGGCGGAGAAATCGATGAGTTTGGGGTTCCCTAGTGTTCCCTGTTCAATGGCCGAACACAGTGCTGCTTCGAATTTCTTGATCCTTTCTGTTTCTGACGTCAATGAATAACATATTGTTTGGTTGATAACAAAGATTCTACAAAGCCACTCAAAACACGCAAAAAATGAGGGCAGGCCATAGCAGGTCTACCCTTTTTACTACACTAAAATATCATCAACACATTTATACAGCTTATAGCACGTCTTGTTAGACTCTTCCATGAAAGTACTCATATCTTCCTCAAAATCTTCATAAGAATTTCTATCATGATATAAATGATATCCTTCTTCTGTTGAATATAAAGTAACAAACATAACACCAATATCATGCCTTAACTTCATTATTCTTTTTTCACAGTCCCGCAATATATAATCTCCAAAATAAATTTTTGAATTTTCAACAATCTCCCTATGCTGTAATCTTTCATCTACTGCAAGATAATTTATATTAACGGTTCCGCCCATTGGTATATAATAAGTGTCGTCATTTACCATTTCCATCCTATCAATACGGCTGGCACTTATATTATAATATCCAATAATAAAATTTTTCTCTTCTGACAACAATATGTAAGTGATACCTTGATTTTCATCTAAAGCATCACTGGATTTTATAAAATTATCAATTACAATATTTCCACAGCGAAAATCATTTGCCAGTATTTTATATTCTTCTGTAAATTTTTCAAATATCATTTTTTCTCTTTTACATTACATTCAATTTTACCGGTGTTTTTATCGATACGGAGAGAAATCTCATGAGAATCCATATACCTGACCATATCAACATTTTGTTTTGTTGCCGGTGTTCTCTTTAATGCTTTTGTTGTTACAAACGGCATATTGGGCTTTACTGCGTATGCATTCATAATAGATTCTCCTTTCCTGACATTTAATATATTATACCAAAAACGTGCAATTATTCAATAGCACCACACATCTTTTTATACTCCTCAATCTTACACTGATGCATCTTCGTCTTCTTATCATAATTAATCCCGATCAGCAAAATTTCCCCGGTATACTCTCTGATAGACTCCGGATAATTCTTTTCCCTGATCTGTGTCAGGGCTGTCGATGCACTCTGATTCCATTTCAGTTCCACCAGCAGCGCCGGATAGTCCGCACGGTATTCCGCCTTTGGCAGATAGACGAGATCGGCAAATCCTCTTCCTGTCGCCAGTTCCCGCTTTGGCTTAAAATAGTATTGCATACTGCTTAGATACGCGACCGTCAGCACACAGCTCAGGGAATTTTCATCATTGTACCGAAGGCTCGACACATACTCCGTATGAATCTGATCGATCTTCTGAGCGACCGCCTCCGCATCCATGTCCAATGTCGCTTCCAGAAGGTCTGCGGACTGTAGTTCCAGTTCCGTCAGCTCATTCCATTTTTTCCGCCTCAGGGCCGCCTGAAATTCCTGCCGGATTTCCTCATTTGGAATAAATGCCATCCGCCGCGTCTGGTCATATCCAAGATATCCCAAATGGATCAGGTAGGTAATCACATCATCCTTATCCGCAAAACTTACCGTATCATTTTGAAAAGTACCGACATCTACTTCCACCGCTGCACCCGAAAGCATCTCAATGATCGCCGTTTTTAACCCGTCAAAATTCATATTAATCAACGGGAGTACCGATTCATACGATCCGGTCTGCGACCAGTAGCTCTGAAATTCTCCCCAGTACATCAGATTTACGACCGCCCGCGGGTTGTAAGCCTGATATGCTCCAAGTCGGTATCCGTCATACCAGTGTTTCACCTCAGAAAAATCCCTGTGATAAATTTGACACAACATCCGGACTTCCTCTTCCGTAAATCCAATGTACGGTGCAAATGCTTTTGGTGTCAGCATCGTATACTCTTCAAAGTTATTGAGTGCGGACTGCGTTTTCAGCTTTTTAATCGGAAGAATTCCTGTCATATATGCCATGCAGATATATTTAGTCGGCTCTGTTCCCTTAAACAATCCACGCAGGAAATTGATATACTCTTCCTGAATTTTCCTGTTATTTGCCTCTTCCCGGATCAGCACATCCCATTCGTCGATAATCACAATAAATTTTTTGCCCAACGCCGCATGGACACAGGAAAGTGCATCAGAAAGCGAAACCACCTGCTCCGGCAGCACCTTCGGATAAGCCGCGTTCAGTTCCGCAATCACCTGCTCCGTGATAAACGAAATAATCTGTTCCGGTCCTCCAGCTGGTTCGATACACCACTGAATATCAAAATGAATCACATCATATCGATTCAAATGTGCCTCAAAAGACGCATCCTGTCCAATCCGCAGATGGGAAAACATTTCCCGCGAATCACAGCCCTTACTGTAATAAGCGGTCAGCATATTTGCCGTGATCGACTTTCCAAAACGCCTCGGACGGCTGTTGCAGATAAATGCATCCGTAGAGCCAAGTACGCTGTTCGTAAATGCAATCAGCTCCGATTTGTCCACATAAATTTTCGCACTTAATGCCGCCTGAAACGCACTGTTGTCCGGATTCAGAAATCTCCCCATAGCCTTCGCCTCTTTTCCTGCATGCTGCCAAATGTATAAATTCATTATAATCAGTTCTGCCCGCAAAGTCCAGAACCGTCCGGCTTCTGATTGTCAAAAATCGCTCCGTATGCTACACTGCATTTATAATATCAAATGCAGCAAGGGGGTGTATTCCTTTGATTTTATACCACGCGAGTAAAGAAATTGTTCCCTACCCGGAAGTACGCAAGGCAAAATATACAAAGGACTTTTCATGGGGTTTTTACTGTACAAATAATCTTGAACAGGCTGTACGATGGGCAAACCGAGGTGCAGGAGATCCTATTATCAATTATTATTCCTACGAACCCGACGACAATTTACAAATTCTTCATTTCCCTGAGATGACAGATGACTGGCTCGATTTTATCGCCAAGTGCAGAAATGGAGAAACTCACACCTACGATATCGTCGAAGGCCCTATGGCTAACGATACCGTTTGGAATTATGTGAATGACTTTCTGACTGGTCGAATTAACCGAAAGCAATTTTGGGTACTTGCCGAATTTAAATATCCGACGCACCAAATCAGTTTTCATACGCTTTCTGCACTTAACTGCCTGACATTTTTGAAAAGTGAGGTTATCTATGACGGAAAAAGAACGAAATGATTATTTTTATGTCTGCTCATTGATCGAATATATCGCCAGAGAGACAAAAAATAAAAGGGGAGTCATCGCATCTGCCCTTGGCCTTGATGGGCTGGAAAAGCAGTTACACGATGCCGAAGTAAACCACTGTCTGAGCTTCGAGCAGGTCAGCGACGAACTGATCGAACAATATCAGATACCGATCGGAAATTTTGACACCATCTCTGACTGTAAATATACCATTCCCAGTTTTCTTGATATCGGAAAACTCTACAGTATTTTAATTGAGGACTGCGCAACTCCCGGAAATGAAGTATCGGAAATGATGAATATTTTCTGCTCTTTTATCAGCGACGAAATTTCTAATTTCAACACCGATCTTTACTACCAAAATCCCAGCTATCTGGAATGTTCGTACAAAGAGGGACGCCTGCTCGACTGAGCCTGCGTCCCTCGCTGATTTTACTTTTTATAAACGGCCTTCGCGTTCATCCCTTTCGCTTTGAATAGCTTCTTGTATTCTTTCAGCGACTTCGCCGGAACTTTCACCGTCGGCTTCTTATATGTCCCTGAAAAAGCTTTCGCACCAATGTCTCTGCTGGTCAGTGTACTCGTTCTGATCGTGATATTTTTCAGTTTCTTACAGTTGCAAAATGCTTGCTTTCCGATGCTTCTTACGGTTCCCGGAATTATGATACTTGTCAGGCTGGCACAGTTATAAAATGCCTTGTCACTGATCTTGGCAATTCCATTTCCTCCGCTCACTTTGCTCAGCTTCTTGCAACCATAAAATGCATTCGCCCCAATGTTTGTAACATTCTTCCCGATGCTCACACTCTTAAGCGACGTATTTCCCTTAAATGCATTTGCTGCGATCTCTGTCACTGCGCAGGAAATTCCATTGACCTGAACTCGCTCTGGAATTTTCACGGTTGCCTTCTTTTTCGTGATCGGCTTCACAAACTGAACACTCAATCCATCCTGCAGCACCCGATACACTCCATTGGTAGCCTTATCCTTCACTACGCTTCCCGGAGTTGCTCTCGGCACTTCCAGTTTTGCAATCGCTTCCGTCCGTGTAGTTCCGCATTTCTGACAGGTAAATGTCCGGACACCGTTCTCTGTTGTCGTCGGCTGCTTTGTCACTACGCCACCGTTCCATGAATGCCCAGTCTTTGCAATACTGCTTCCCGTCGCGATCTTTCTGCCACAAACAGTACAATAGGTATCTCCCGTATAACCGTCTGCTGCACAGCTGGCCTCTCTCCTGCTTCTGATCTCCAGCGCGCCATGGCCGGTCGCTGAAATAGTTTCCGTTCTGGTCGTTCCACATACGGTACAGGTAAATGTCCGGACACCGGCCTCCGTGCAGGTCGCCGCCTTTGTAATCACGCCCGCATTCCATGTATGCGCATTCTTCGGAATCGCCGCCCCTTCTTGTAGCAGCTTTCCACAATCCTGGCAATAAATATCGCCTGTATATCCTTCTGTCTTGCAGGATGCTTCCTTGGCAAATTTCGTCACCTTCGTCTGATGGCCAGTCGCCGGAAGTTCCTCGATTCGCGTTGATTCGCATACGATGCAGGTATAGGTTTTTATTCCTGCTTCTGTACAAGTAGCATTTTTCGTCACTTTACCGGAGTTCCATTGATGCTCTGTTTTATTCGTCTTCTGCCCAGAAGAAAGCTTTGCCCCACAGTCTTTACAGTAAGTATCTCCGGTATAACCTTCCTGCGCGCAGGTCGCCGCTTTTACATTTCTTACTTCTGTATGCTGATGTCCTGTAACCGGAAGCTCCTCTGTCTTTGTCGCTTTACAGCTGGTACACGTATAAGTCCGGGTTCCCTTTGCAGTGCAGGTAGCCATCGTCGTAATCACTCCTGCATCCCAAGTATGAGACTTCTTGGCGATTGCAGAGCCATTACGGAGCTTCGTATTACAATCCTTACAATACAGGTCACCGGTATAGCCTGCTTCTGCACAGGTAGCTTCTTTTGCATTCCGATACTCCGTATTCCTGTGTCCAGTCGCTGCTATTTCTTCCGTCTTTGTCGTCTGACAGCCCGTACAGGTATACGTCTTAATTCCCGTCTCCGTACAGGTCGCCTCCCGCGTCACCTTGCCAGCATCCCATGTATGGAGCTTCTGCGCAATGGCCTTACCAGAAGAAAGCCTGGTATTGCAGTCCTTACAGTAAGTATCGCCTGTGTATCCTTCCTGCGTACAAGTTGCAGCTTTTACGTTTCGAAGCTCTGTATGCTGATGACCGGTCGCCGGGATTGTTTCCTCGTAACTGTCATCGTTGTCCTTGCAGGTATAAAGCAGGATACCCGATTCTGTACAGGTGGCTGGTTTCTTTATACTGGAAGTATAATCATGTTGATGTTTTTTTCCTAATTCTACAGCTGGTGCCGCATAAGACGCTTCATTTCCAGCAGCATCATACACATATATATGAGAAATATATGTTCCCGTTTTATTTTCATGTTCAGATTTTTTAATCACACAACTGGCCGTATCTCCATTTATAGTCCCTTGATGCCATATTGGATCTGAACTGTTTCCAATCGATGGCCATGTTGGAAAATATGCCGATGTCACTTTTACATTATCCGATACTTTACATGTGACTGTATATGAATCCTCTGTTATATTTATTATTTTCACATCACTGATAGATGGCCTCTTTATATCTTTATATGTAAAATTTATATTTTTTATATGGTACGGTGTTGTTCCATGATATCCATAAATATCAAGATTATTAGTTCCATTTTTCATATATAATTCTGGAATAAATGCATTGAATCCTTTTCCATTAGGCACATCTGATCTGTCAAATAATGGTAGATCAAATGATATTCCGTTGCACCAACCAGTTACATTTGTGATTCCATTAGGAATGACAACCCAGCCTGCGACATAAACTGTATCTGTATAACTTGCATTTGCCGTCGGATAATCTAAACAGCTGTCAAATGCAACCAGTTGAACTTCTGGTGCTGCCGCTGATACATTGTTTCCAGCCGCATCATATATGTATATATGAGAAATATATGTTCCCATTTTATTTCCATGATCACTTCTTTTTATTACACAACTCGCTGTATTACCACTAATTGTTCCCTCATGCCAAATAGGATTTCCACTATCATCTGCCGATGGCCATGTTGGAAATAAAGCCCTTGTAACATTTCCGGTTATATTGCAAGAAATTGTGTATGAATTTGAAGTGACATCTGAAATTTTGACATTACTAATGGTTAATGGATCATTATTTTTATAATTAGGTCTCACAAAGCATGTAAAATATTTATGATTTACAGCATATGGCCCATGTTTCCAAACTTCAGATGTTGAATTACTTGACGTATTTCTACCAGAATTGCCACCTATTGTAGATACCGTTGAGCCAGATACCGCATACACGATCTCCACATGATAATAATTTCCTCCACCTCCCCAGTCCATAAAAGCAATATCCCCTACTTGAGGTGTCGAAACAACTTGTCCACCGGCATTTAAAATATTCTGCTTAAGATATGATACTCCTCCTGATGCTGGAATTGCAGAACTTGCACCAGCTAAAATTGCGCAATCACTTACAAAATCAGCACACCATCCTTCTGTATATCCGAACATTGCACCTGTTCTTTGATACTGAGCCAATGCAACAGAACAAATGTCATTCGCCTGATTGCCTGATAAGGTAAATGATTTATTAAAATTTCCCGTTCGCGACTGAGTTGCCGAAACATTTAATGGAAACAATAATATTAACAACAAAATCAACATACATCCTATTTTTCTTTGTCCCATAGCTTTTCCCTCCCGTTTCAAATCTCAGACGTTAAGAAACACCTGTGCTATACTCCAAACAGAAGGTAAAAACACAATAAAAGCATGAAATGTAGTATACTTTACCAACATTTCATGCCTCTACTCGGATGTATCAAAACGTCTAGTATTTGACACACTTTCTTCCATTATTTTCTTATATCTCCGATAAAACGTCGTATGGCTAATCCTCAGTAGTTCCGCCGCCTGCCTTGTTGAGAGTTCTCCTCTTTCGCATCTTCTGCAAATTTCCTCGAACTCCTCCGGCATTTTGATCGCTGGCCGACCAAATTTCTTTCCCCGCAATTTCGCCGCTGCGATACCCTCGGCCTGCCGCTGGCAGATGAACTCGCGCTCTGTCTGGGCGACATAGGCCAGCACCTGCAGTACCAGATCTGCGATCAGGGTTCCGGTCAGGCTCCCGGCTTTTTGTCTGGTGTCCAGCAATTCCATATCCAATACCAGGATATCCGCTTTTACCTCCTTCGTAATGTACTGCCACTGCACCAGAATCTCATTATAATTGCGTCCCAGCCGGTCAATGCTCTTTACAATGAGCAAATCCCCTGCTTTTAACTTTTTCATCAGCTTCCGATACGCCGGGCGTTCAAAATTCTTCCCCGACTGATAATCACAGTAAACATGTTTTTTCGGTATCTGATATGGCTCCAAGGCCAGTAGCTGCCGGTCCACATTCTGCTCCTTCGTCGATACTCTGATATACGCATATCGCTCCATCTCTGTCCTCCTGTATGATTGTTTTTCTAATACAGTAGACATTCGTACATCCAAGTTACCTATATATAGGTAATAATCTAAGCATATTCTTTTTTCTTTCCAAAGTCAACTATGCAAAGGTAGGTCTGTCATTTTCCTCTGCTATGATGATCTCAACTTTACAAAGGTAATTTTCATTTGGCAGGTATGGATATGACTTATTCTGAACTTTATGCACTACGCATTCGGCAGCTCTGTAAAAGCCGCAAAATTACGATCAACAAACTCGCAACACTGGCGGGTCTGAAACAGTCCACCGTCGATAATATTCTCCGCGGGACGAGCAAAAACCCAAAGGTACGCACGCTTCATAAAATTGCAAATGTGTTTGGGATGACGTTAAGTGAATTTCTTGATTTTCCGGAACTTAACGATTATTCGATTGAAGATGAAGAGGACGGTCGTTACTGAAAACATTTACGCCCGCCCTATACAAAACATATGTTCTGCGTTATACTAAAGATTGGACAGTCGGAAGGATGCGACACCACTCCGTTTCTGAGTCTTGCAGAAAGGGGTGGGGCTTGTGAGTACATATGAAGAATTTATGATTATTTTGACCACTGGATTATTCATTATAGAAATTCTGAACTATACACATAAGAAATAGCATCCCCGCTCTGACAAAGTAGGATGCTATTTCTTTAACTTCTTATTCGCCAGAAACGGATAGGTTGCGCTATCGTTCCGGCTGTCTTGTTACTGTATTATAGGTCTATTTATCAATTTTGTCAACCACCCACATGATCCTTCACGAGGAATTGCCGGTAAAACACCACCCCTACCTCACTTCCTGCTTCTCAAGCTCCTTTTCCAGTTCCTTCTCCCGCTTCTTGAGCTCTCGCAGTTCCCGGAAGAATCCGGAGAGCATCGCGCTGCACGTCTCCCCTAAGACACCGCGCTCAACGATGACCTGATGATTAAATTCGGGCATTTCGAGGAGATTTAAGACGGAACCGGCGCAGCCGGCTTTCGGGTTCATGCTGCCGATCACCGCGCGGGTGATGCGGGACTGGACGATCGCTCCGGCGCACATCTGGCACGGCTCCATCGTGATGTAGATCGTGCAGCCCTCCAGCCGCCAGTCGCCGAGCTTTTTGCTCGCCTTGCGGATCGCATTGATCTCAGCATGGGAGGTCGTGTTCTGGTCGGTGTTGCGCCGGTTGTAGCCGCGGGCGATGATCTGATCCTCATATACGATGACACAGCCGACCGGCACTTCTTTTAGGGCATATGCCTTTTTCGCCTGCTTTAATGCTTCTCTCATGTATTTTTCATCCGTTGTCATATGATTCTCCTATACCTTCCATCTATAAATAAGCAAATCGAAAAGTTTACCATTAAATCTATCAAACCTGAATATCAAAATATTTCTGTTTCAATTATAGTTTTCGCTACATAATCGAAATACCCATTTGTAAATTTGATGCTCTGTATACTTGAAACCACAAAATTTTTATTCCCATTACAAATGAGTAAATACCGAATCATAATACATTGTGTTATCTGTTTCATCTTCTCAATGTCTAGATATAAAAAATTTGATTATGCGTTTTTCAATTATAAAGTCCATAAATCAATTTATCTATAAAAATTCTCATACCTACAAAAAAGCCGCCGCAAATCCGGAAATCTCTTCCCGAAATTCACGACAGCCCAATCTTCTTTTTACCCGTGCGCCTCACTTCGAACGCATACCATGAACGCTTCTCTGACAGTTAACTCGACCCAGGCACCCTTACGGCACACAGGTGGTCCCGCTTAGTGCTGCTCCGTTCCCGACCTGACACGGTTCACGGGTTCCTGTTGCGCAAGACCCAGGTGTCAACATCACTTATCAGAGGCTGCTTCACAGCAATACGGCCTCGGCTCGGCATCACCCTCGCTGTAGCGGATTGCGAGTACAGGGCACCGCTATCTCCCCGGCTGCACGGATAAAATAAACTATACAGGTTCTCACCTGTTTTGTCAAGTTAAACTAATTAAAGTATACGACCTCGTCCTCCGGCTTTTCGGCCTCCTCAAAACGGATTCCGCGCAGCACCGGACCTTCCTCGCCGTACTCACGTGCATATTCTTCGTGGATCTCCGCCGTGATCCATACCCACTGGCGGGATTTCAGCTGATCTGCAAAATCCGCACGGCACACGTACCCGACAAAGCGGATATCATTCTCGCAGCAGGTCATGACGTTCCGGCCCGGAATGAAGGTGTTCTCCGGGAACCGTCTGGACTTCATGATCTTCGCGAGGAAGCGGACCTTCTTGCCCTCATAGCGCTGCGGATTGTCCGATACGTCGAGATACCAGAGGCCATAGTCCATGTCGTCGAGCTGGATTACATCCGCATTCAGATCATACGGCGGCTCCTCCATGCCCGGATCGACCGGATTGCCGTCGGCATCCTCGAAGTAAACCATCGCTCTCGGATTCACGCCGCGCACCGCTCTGCGGAAAGAATGCAGCGGCATCACCTCGGTAGCCCGGTTGAAAATGACCATCTCGGTATTGGCAAACAGGTTGCTCAGAATGCCTTTCATGTTGTTGACATAGACCTGAAAGGTGCTCGCATCGACGATCGTGATCACCTGTGCGATCTCAAGCCCTGCCGGAAGGCGCTGCTCAAACATCCAGGACGGATCCCACATGCCGTTCATTTCCACAAAGACACGCTTCGGACGGTATTTTTTCACGCAGTCATTCAGAAAAGACGCGCTGAACTGCTGCTCTTCCTCTACCGTCAGTGATAACATATTCAGATTTGTCAGAGCCGACTGATTATACTCGACTTCTCCTTCCTCACAGAGGATCAGAAGTGTTTTCTGTCCGTCGGCGAAATCTCCATTCAGCAGGACATCCTCCAGAAACGTCGTCTTGCCTGCCTCCAGAAAACCATTGATGAGATAAAGCGGTATCGATGCCATGTATGCCCTCCTTACAGTCCGAACAGCTCAGCGAGCTTGTCCTCTGCCAGCTTGGAACCGATGACGCACAGACGTCCGGTGTAGTCTGCACTGCCGTTACGGATCTCATACTCGCCCGGAACGAGGTCAAAGTGCAGCCATGTACCGTCCGCGGTCGGCAGCATACCCTTTGCACGCAGGACGATGCCGTACTCCTCGGAATCACTTAAGGTCTTCAGGATCTTTTCCAGTTCCTCCTTTGTGTACTTCCGCGGTGTCTCACGGCCCCAGGATGTAAATACTTCATCTGCATGATGGTGGTGATGATGGCCGTGCTCATCCTCATCATGATGATGCCCACAGCTGCATACGCCATTTTCATCATAGTGATGCTCGTGCTCATGGTCGTGATCGTGATGATGCTCATGCTCTTCATGATCGTGGTCGTGATGGTGGTCTTCGTGCTCATGGTCATGGCCGCAGCAGCACTCATCGTCATGGTCGTGATGATGGTGCTCATGCTCCTCGTGGTCGTGTCCACAGCCACACTCGTCCTCATGGTCGTGATGATGGTGCTCATGCTCCTCATGCTCATGGTCGTGACCGCAGCAGCACTCGCCGTCATGATCGTGATGATGATGGCCGTGCTTCTCCTCTTCGAGCAGCTCTCTTGCCAGAGAATCGCTTCCCTCAATCGCCTTGATGATCTGCTCGCCGGTCAGCTCATCCCACGGAGTCGTGATGACGACCGCATTCGGATTCTTCTCCCGGATCAGCTCTGCTGCCTGCAGCTGCTTCTCCTCGGAGAGCTTCTGCGTTCTGCTTAAAATAACGGCACCCGCATTCTCGATCTGGTTGTTATAAAACTCACCGAAATTCTTCATATACATCTTGATCTTGGATGCATCCGCTACTGTCACCAGCGCGTTGACTACCAGATCTGCCTCGTCCGCCACATTCTCAACTGCAGCGCGCACATCGGAAAGCTTGCCGACACCGGACGGCTCGATGATGATCCGATCCGGATGATACTCGTCTGCGACCTTCTTCAGTGCCTTGCCAAAATCGCCGACCAGAGAGCAGCAGATGCAGCCGGAATTCATCTCTGTGATGTTGATGCCCGCATCCTTTAAAAATCCGCCGTCGATACCGATCTCACCGAACTCATTTTCAATCAGGACAATCTTCTTGCCTGCAAATACTTCCTTGACCAGCTTCTTGATCAGCGTGGTCTTTCCGGCTCCGAGGAACCCGGAAAAAATGTCTACCTTTGTCATGTTAGTTCCTTCTTTCTGTCTATGATGACGCTGCACACCGGCGACATACTTCTGATAGTCATTCGCCTGCCAACCGATAATAGATCTATTTTAAATCTATGTCTTCATACACCATCGGTGTTTCGCAGCAATTTTCTTACTGTGCCGTTGCTACTATAACACACATTTCCAATTCATGCAAATACAAGTATTAAATTACATTAGTTTACGCTAACCATAAAGAGATTTTTTATCCTTACTCATAATATTTTAGTATTCTCGTTTGCAAATTTACTATACAAAAATATAAACTACGGGAATAGCTACCCGATTCGCTGCCTGCAAGAGTAAAAAACTATCTACGGTAGATCTACATCTTATGCGCAGTACGCATCCTCGTGGAACATTTCTGCTTTACAGGACGTATTTTCTGTATTAAAAATTCTCCCCCGCCTGATCGTCTCGACCAGACAGGAGAGAATCCTCCAAACTTTTCATATTTAATTATCCTGTATCCAGCAGATGCCACCGCGCCCTACCGCTCACTGATCCGTCCAAGGAACTCCCGGATCCGCGCGTGATCGGCGTCAAATACCTCATCCGGCTTTCCTTCGAGTGCTACCACACCCTGATCCATAAAAATGACCCGGTCGGAAATATCCCGCGCGAAGCTCATCTCATGCGTGACGATCACCATCGTGATCTGCAGATCTGCCAGCGACCGGATGACCTTCAATACCTCACCGGTCAGCTCCGGATCGAGCGCACTCGTCGGCTCATCGAAAAAGAGAATCTTCGGATTCAGTGCAAGCGCCCGCGCGATCGCAACTCGCTGGCACTGACCGCCGGAGAGCTGGCACGGATATGCATTTTCCTTATCAGAAAGGCCCATCTTCGCGAGCAGCTCCCGCGCCTCTTTGAACACCTCATCCTTGTTCCGCTTCTGGATCCGGATCGGCGCATCCGTGATATTTTTCATGACCGAGTAATGCGGGAACAGGTTAAAATTCTGAAATACCAGTCCAAAATAGGAGTGAATCTTCCGCGCCTGATCGCCCTTCGGGTAATTCCGGTTGCCCTGCGTATCGACGTATGCGACACGGTCCCCCATGTAGCAGATCTCTCCGCCGTCGATCTGCTCCAGCATCGTCGCACAGCGCAGCAGCGTTGATTTACCGGAACCGGACGGTCCGATGATCGAGAGGATCTCTCCTTCTTCCACCGAAAGCGAAATGTCCTTGAGCACACCGAGCCCGTCAAATTCCTTTTTTATATGCTTCATTTCCAGTAGCTTCATGTTCTTCCTCCCGCCTTATTGATAATAGCTGAGCTTCTTCTCCAGCCGCTCCATCACAACCGCGACAACCAGATTAAAGATGTAATAGAAAATCGCAGCCACGACAAACGGGATGAAGGTCGTCTGTGCCGCAGCGATCTGCTTCGCGATCGTGAACATCTCCGCATAGGCCAGCGAGAAGCTCAATGACGTATCCTTTACAAGCGTGATGACCTCATTCGTGATCGACGGCAAAATCCGTTTTACGACCTGTGGAAAAATGATACAGCAGAAGCACTGTGTCTTACTATAGCCAAGCACCCGCGCCGCCTCATACTGTCCGACCGGCATCGACTCGATTCCCGACCGGTAAATCTCTGCAAAATATGCTGCATAGTTCAGCGCAAATCCAAGGATGATCGCCGTGAACCGATAGGTCCCGCCAATCTGCATCCCAAACAGGTAATACGGGCCAAAATACACGACCAGCAACTGCAGCATCAGCGGTGTTCCGCGCATGACGGAAATATAGACCTTTACAATAGTACGCAGAATCTTATTTTTTGACATTCTGCCAAATGAGATCAGCAATCCGAGCGGCAATGAAAAAATCAACGTCAGAAAAAAGATTTCCATTGACCGCAGCATTCCGCTGCTGAGCTGCTCAAGCATAACCGAAAGCTTCATTTCATCCTCCTGTCATCAGACAAAAGGAGCTGCCGCAAAGCACCTTGTCTGCGGCAGTCCCTGTTGTTCTTTCTGTTTCGTTGTCAGGCGGATCGTCCTGCCCGCCTCTTACCGGTTCCTGACAAAGCCCCGCTGTAAGCGTTGCCCGTGGAAAAAACGCTGTCTTGCACCAGTTCTGAACAAATCGCTATGGCTTCTTCTGTGCTTACTCCGTCACAGCCTCTGTCGCTGCTTCGGTCTGTGCGCCCTCTGTCTCAGCTTCGGTCTCACCCTCGTCTGTTCCGAGGCAAACCATATCGGTCAGCTCATACTTTTCAGCGAGTTTGGCAAACGTGCCGTCTGCAACGAGCTGATCCAGATCCGCATCTACGGTGTCACGCAGCTCTTCATTGCCAAGCTTGAAACCGATCGCATATTTCTCGCTGTTCAGCTTCTCATCGAGGATCTTGTAGCCCTCCTTCTGCTTCAGCTGGTACTGTGCGACTCCGATATCCATCGCTACTGCATCAATGCTGCCAGCCTGCAGCTCTACGAATGCATTGTTGTAGTCCGGGAACTGCTGCAGAGATCCAAAGGTCGCTGCCAGATCCGCCTGATCGCCACCGTCGCTTAAGAGCTCCAGTGCTGCAGATGCAGCCTGTACGCCGACGATCTTGCCAGCCAATCCGGAAAGATCGGTCACCTCTGAATTCTCCGGAACGACGATGACCTGACTGTTGTCCACATATGGCTTGGACCAGGTGTAGTCATCCTCACGTCCATTCATCGTAAATCCGTTCCAGATACAGTCGATCGATCCGGAGTTCAGCTCCATATCCTTAGAATCCCAGTCGATCGGCGTCTTTACGAGCTCCCAGCCCTCCAGATCGCAGACCGCCTGTGCCAGCTCCAGGTCAAATCCGGTATACTCACCATTCTCATCCATGTATCCATACGGCGGATACTCTGCATCAAATCCTACCGTAAACGTCTTCTGCTCCTCCGCAAAGCATGCGGTACTTCCAATCATCGATACTGCCAGCGCTGCGCCGGTCAGGATACATACAACTGTCTTTTTCATAATCGATCCTCTCTCTTTCTCATGGTAGCACTCTACCATGCTAAATCAAATCACTCGTTCATACTAACAGATTCTCCCGGTGCTGTCAACTATAGAAACAAAAAAATCTCCTGCCGGTCTGAATTTACAGACATGGCAGGAGACACATTTTTCAGACAAACCCGTTGTTTCCATCACGTGTGGTAATCAAATTTCTCATTCCAAACCGTGGGCAGAAAGCTTACGCTCAGTCCTCAATCTCACTCAGCGTACTGCGATAGCGGAAGATCCAGAATGCCATCAGGAGCATCCAGCCGATCTTTCCCGCAGATCCTACGATACCGGAAATCTCTCCGTTTACGATACCGGAGAGCAATCCGATGATCCCGAACAGACCCATAAGGATGTAGATAACTGCCACATACCCGGATGCCGCACCATAGCTTTCACCCTTCTGTGTATTCGTGCGGAACGTGCGCAGCATCGCAAGATAGCTGAAATAGTACATTACAACGAACATGGTGAGCACGATCATAATGACAAGGGTCACAACTGCTGCGACGATCATCGTCTGTACACCGGATGCCCATGCGGATACGACCAGCGCTACCGAAATGACAAGTCCGGCAAGCATGAGCACACAGCTCTTGATCAGGCCGATGATCACAACGACCTTCAGGAACGTGAAGCCGCCTCCCGGCATCTCTTCCTTCTTTGAACGGGCTGCAAAGACAATCATCCACAGGCCAATACACATCAGGATATCCGGGATCCGGATCACCAGGTTCGCTGCAATCGCGCCGGTATCAAGCTTTGCCATCAGCTTCAGGAGCTGATCCATATATCCGGTGAGCTGCGACGGCATCGAAATGCCTGTGATAAGCCGCATTACCTGTGAGAAATTCAACTGTTTCATAAAAATCGCAGCGATCGAGCCTGCCAGATAAACCGTCTGTAACAGTGCGATCAGCACAAACAGTGGCGAGCGGAACGTTTTCTTCGACATCTCACGAATCTTTATATTCCGAAATCCCATGGACGGCACGCCATGCTGCGGCGCATTCATCGGGCGGTTCTGCATTGACTGACCCTGGCCATTCATCGGACGATTCTGCACCGGGCGGCTCTGCATCGGCTGACCCTGATTATTTACCGGGCGGCTCTGCATCGGCTGACCCTGGCCATTCATCGGACGGTTCTGCACCGGGCGGCCTGCCGCATTTGCCGGCCGTCTGACTCCTGCCGTCGGCTGATGATTTGCCGGACGGCCATTGCCATTCATCGTCCGGCGGACCATGCCATCCGTCTGCGTCTGCCCCGGCGCTCCAGATCCTGCCGTCTGTCCATAAATCTGCGGACTGCTCATCCGATGGCCATTCCCACCAGCCGTTCTCGGTCTGGCTGCCTGCGCAGTCTGTCTCGGCGCATCTGCTGCCTGCTTCGGAACATCTGCCATCTGCCCCGGATTCTCTACGGTTGCCCGCTCCGGCTCTGCTTTCGGTGGCATTGGCTGCTGTACCGGTCTCTTTGGTACTGCTGCCTGCCTATGTACCGGCTGCTGCGGGGACGCGACTGGTTCCGCTGCCGGCTCCTTTGGCGCTTCTTCTGTCTCTTCTGTCACAGGCGTCTCTTCCTGCGCTTCCACTTCTTCTGCTGCCGCAGCTTCCTGCTCTGGCTCCCAGTCTTCCGGAATGCCCGGCTCCTGCTCCGGCTCTTCGATCTCCGGCTCCATCACAGGATCCACTCCTGCTTCCATACGATCTGGTGCGTCATCATCGAGATCCATGTAAGGATTTCCACACACTTCGCAGACTGTACTATTATCATCGCCAAGATTGCCGCAAATAATACACCGCTTCATCTCACTGCTCCTCCAATCTTCCTGTCGGCCCTACACAAACCGCAGGAACCCATACCTCTATTATAAATTATTATAAATACATAGCCTGTCCATACTCACGAAAAGGCAGGGTGTGACATCACACCCTGCCTCATTATACCGTATAATACCATCATAGGGCAAGCATAAAATACAGCTTTCTCCTGATTCTTCCAGAAACGATCCGCACCAGAAGTCCTCCTCTGCGCGAGCACGCAATGCCCTTACTGCTCCAGAAGCTTCTCCGCCGATACAAGCTTTACGCAGACAACGAACAGCTCTGCCGCCGTCTGCAGATCTTCCAGCGTCGGGAAGGACGGTGCGATACGGATATTTTTATCATCCGGGTCTTTTCCATACGGATAAGTCGCGCCTGCTCCTGTGAGCACGAGCCCTGCCTCTTTTGCCATCGCTACGATCTTCTTTGCACAGCCATCCAGTGCATCAAAGGAGATAAAGTAGCCGCCCTTCGGGTTCGTCCAGCTTCCGATCTCCAGTCCGTCAAGTCCCTGCTCAAGAGCATGCTCAACAGCCTCAAACTTCGGACGCAGGATCGCCGCATGCTTTTTCATGTGCTCATGCATGCCATCCATATCCTTGAAGAAGCGCACGTGACGCAGCTGATTCAGCTTGTCATGGCCGATCGTCTGGTAATTCATCCAATGTCTTGCATCTGCAAGGTTCGCCTCAGACGCTGCCATTGCCGCGATACCGGAGCCCGGGAAGCTGACCTTGGAAGTAGAGATGAACTTATAGACCATGTCCTCGGTGCCTTCCTTCTCACACTCCGTGAGAAGCTCCAGGATCACGTCCTGATCATCCTCGTACAGGTGATGGATGGAATATGCATTATCCCAGAAAATCCGGAAATCCGGAGCTGCCGGCTTCAGCTTTGCGAAGCGGCGTACCGTCTCATCGGAATAGGAAATACCGGTCGGGTTCGAATACTTCGGCACACACCAGATACCCTTGATCGCCGGATCCTCAGAGACGAGGCGCTCTACCATATCCATATCCGGGCCGGTCGGAAGCAGCGGTACATTGATCATCTCAATACCGAAAAATTCGGTGATTCCAAAGTGGCGGTCATAGCCCGGTACCGGACAGAGGAATTTTACCTTGTCCAGCTTTCCCCACGGCGTATGTCCGCAGATGCCCATCGTCATCGCACGTGCAACGGTATCAAACATGACATTCAAACTGGAGTTACCATAGATCAGAATATTCTTCTCCGGAACTTCAGACATATCTGCGAGCAGATGTCTTGCCTCCGGAATACCATCCATAATGCCGTAGTTTCTGCAGTCGACCCCTGCCGCACACACCATATCCGAGCTGCTGTTCAGCACGTCCATCATGCCATTCGACAGATCCAGCTGTGCCTTTGACGGCTTTCCTCTGGACATATCAAGCTTCATCCCTTTTGCCTGAAACTCTTTGTACTTTGCTTCAAGCGCTGCCTTTTCCTGCAGTAATTCTTCTCTGGTCATTTCCTTATATGGCTTCATAATCCGTCCTCCAGTGCTTATTTTTTCATTCTCCTCAGTGTCTTTATCCAGCGCACATTTGTGCGCATAACAAAACCCACTTCTCCTATTTTATCGCCTGATTAAAATTTCGTCAAGACTTTTCCCGTCTTTCCTCTGCCGCTTTCCTCGCCCGGTACTGCGTCAGCTCGACTGCATCCTCGATCTCCAGATCCCGCTCTCCCGCGAGCGACTCCAGATGATGGCGGAACTCATGCAGCAGCACCTTGCGGATCTGCTCCCTCAGCTCTTCATCCGAACAGTTGAAACAGTTCGCAAAGGAACCATAATAAAGCACGATAAACCGCCCCAGATACCGGTCGTGGTGGTACTCGCCCAAAACAAAAAGGTCATGGTCCAGGGCAGCCGGATGCAACCGACTGTATTCCCGGACCATGACGCCGCCATTCAGTTCCCGGAAGAACACTTCCGGGAACGTATCTGCTATCTCGTATGTCACCTCTTCAAATGCTTCAAAAGAAATCATTGTATCTGCCCCATCAGCAGGCAGGTCCTGCTGTGCTCACATTTGCCCCATGCGCAGTCCGAGGAGAGGATCTCCTTCGTCCCGTCCTTCCGGGTGCGCACTTCACAAATCACCATCCGCGACTGATTCTGCATTTTGCAGAAACCGCTGACAAATTCCTCATCAATCTCGCCTTCGTCCTCCGGATCCTGCGCCATCCGTTCCTTCTCCTGTTCCATACCAGATCACTTCCTGTCATATTTTTCCTTCAGCTCTTCCTTTACCTCTTCGAGCTTTTCCCGGCGTTCCTCGCGCTTCTCTTCCTTTTTCTCTCTGCGCTCGGTCCGGTACTCATCGAGCTTCTCACCTGCGCCGCTCATCAGAATATTAAAACGCTCATTTGCCTTTGCCACTACCTCTTCCAACCGGACATTTTTCAGCTTTTTCAGCTCTGCAAACGCCTCACTGTGGATCGGAGATACCGCCGTCGGGTTACGCTTGAGCAGTCCGCGCACAGATTTCATAGAACTGGAGTACATCCCTACCATGCTCTCTTTCTTTGCACCGGCACTCATATACAGCTCGCGCAGCTCTTTGCGGATCTGCTCCTTTGCCTTCTCGCCGGCTCCGGCCAGTGCCTCTTCCAGCTCTTCCTTCTTCTTGACCAGCTTCTGCATTTCCTCTGCAACGCGCTCTTTTTGCTCCAGCAGATCCCGCAGATGGATCGCCGCGATGAAGGAGGTCACGAAGTCGGCCGTGATAAACGGCGTCATAATCATCACAATCGCATCGACGTACCTGGTATTGATCGCCAGCACCAGCTTCTCCACCTGGACGTGGATCACATCGACGACGAGCACCGTCATCACGCCCCAGCATAACGTCGACATCAGACAGATGTAGCCGTGCACATTTAAAAACTTTCCCGTATAGTCCCAGTAGCGTACCTTAAACAGCCGCTCCATCACATATCCGGTGATATATTCCAGCACAGTCGCAGCTACCATGCCGACAATGCACATCGCCGGGATATTGCCGCGCACCGGAATCGTCACGATCAGGATACAGATCGCACCACTCCCGTAGATCGGCAGAAACGGTCCCTTCAGGAAGCCCCTGTTCACCAGCTTCCGCTCACAGACCGACACATATGCACTCTCCCATACCCAGCCGCAGAAGCAGTAAATGTAAAAAAATAAAATCCACTGCGACACTGTATACATCGTCATTCGTCGTCATCCTCTTCTTCTGCGATCACACCGCTCACCGATGAAATCGTCGCAGCTACTACGACCACTGCAACAATCACTACGAACAGGATCAATGCTGCAAGTAAAATTCCTATCTCCATTCTGATTACCTCACCTTTTCTTTCCGGCATCTGCCATCACACTATAGTTGTTTTTATTATAACACACCCCGACGCTCTTGTCATTGAAAACCTGGCTGGCGGACATATACACTTTCTTAGCACGATCCCATTTCTCATCCCACCGGAAATGTAGTATAATGTCTGTAAATGGTACAAGGGTCAAACGGTCATGCATTTGACTTGTCGATCCGCAAAGCAATCCGTGTATCCTAGCGAAAGGAGGGATTCCATGGTCCGGCTATTATCCCGTACCTTACGCCGCCCAGTCGTCCATGACACCTGTATCACCGTGCTTTTTCTCGTGCTCGGTACGCTGCTCGCACGACTTTTAAACGCTGCGCTGGTCAACATCATCAATGTTTCCTTCTTATACATTCTGGTCGTCGTCTTTATCGCACGCTACACGACCAGCTACCTCTACGGTATCATCGGCTCTCTGCTGAGCATCGTGTGCATCAACTTTTTCTTCACCTATCCGTACATGCACCTGAACTTTACGATGGCCGGTTATCCGTTTGCTTTTCTGGTCATGCTCGTCGTCTCCTTTGTCACGAGTGCCACGACCACGAACCTGAAAAAGCAGGCACGCATCCTCGCCGAGCGGGAAAAAGAGCTCGCCGCAGCCGAAAAGGAAAAAATGCGCGCCAATCTGCTACGTGCCATCTCTCATGACCTGCGCACGCCCCTGACGAGTATCATCGGCTCCGCCAATCTCTATCTGGAAAACGGCGCGATGATGCAGGAAATGGAAAAATTCACGCTGATCCACAACATTCAGGAAGACGCCAACTGGCTCTTAAATATGGTAGAAAACATTTTATCTGTCACACGCATCAATACCGCCGATGCAAAAGTGTCCAAGACCGCAGAACCGGTCGAGGAAGTCGTCTCCGAAGCCGTGATCCGGCTGAAAAAGCGGTTCCCGGATGCCGATATCCATGTAAAGGTACCAGATGACTTTCTCATGATCCCGATGGACGCCATGCTCATCGAACAGGTCATCATCAACCTGCTTGAAAATGCAATCGTACATGCCCGAAGTAAAAAACCGATCGACTGCTTTGTCACCTGCGACGAACAGTCTGTCACGTTCCACGTGCGGGATTATGGCATTGGCATCCCGGAAGACAAGCTTCCGACCATCTTTGACGGCACCGGCTCTTCCTCCCATTCGGACAGCAACCGCGGCATGGGCATCGGCCTGTCCATCTGCAAAACGATCATCGCCGCACATGACGGCACGATCCGCGCATGCAACATTCCCGGCGAAGCCCCGGCAGGGCATCGTTTTTACCACGCAAATCCAGCCCCATGCGGTGCAGAATTTTCGTTTACACTTCCGCGCGGGGACTTCTCTCATACAGCCTCGGAGGAATCCTTATGAGTGCAAAATTATCGATTTTAATCATTGAAGATGAAAAAAATATCTGTGACTTTATCGCGGCGGCTCTGATGAATCAGGACTACCGCGTGTTCAAAAGCTATTCCGGGACAGACGGCCTGTCGCAAATCACTTCGCGCTGCCCGGACATTTTGCTGCTCGATCTGGGGCTGCCAGATATGGACGGCACAGACATCATCCGCGAAGTGCGCAAGTGGTCCGCCATGCCCATTATCGTCATCTCCGCCCGGACGCAGGAAAACGAAAAAGTGCTCGCCCTGGATCTCGGCGCGGATGACTATATCACAAAGCCGTTCGGCACATCCGAGCTGCTCGCCCGCATCCGCACTGCCGTCCGTCATCTGGCGCGTATGAATACAGCAAACAGCACCTCCCACATCTTCCGGGCCAGCGGGCTGGTCATCGACTTTGACCGTCGCCGTATCACCGTACATGAGCAGGAGGTGCATCTCACACAGGTCGAATATAAAATTGTATCCATGCTTGCAAATAATTCCGGAAAAGTCATCACCTACGACACCCTGATCTCCCACGTGTGGGGACCTTACGCCGACGACAACAACCGCATCCTGCGGGTCAACATGGCAAATATCCGCCGGAAGCTCGAACGCAATCCCGCCCAGCCGGAGTACATCTTTACGGAAATCGGGATCGGGTACCGCATGATTGATGCGGAGGCATGACTGATTCCGGTAAGCTTTATCCCCGGATTTCCAACAGTTTATTCTTCAGTTCCAGCTCCATCCGGGCCAGCTCGCCCTCTGCCTCGTGGCGTTTCACACGGCCATCCTCCTGGATTTTCATTACTTCATCAAAGGTCGAGATCAGTGCCTGGTTCGTCGTCTTTAATGTATCCAGATCGACGATGCCACGCTCGGACTCCTTCGCCGCCTCGACGGTCGCCGTCTTGAGCGCCGCCGCATTTTTGCGCAGCAGCTCGTTCGTCATATCGGTCACTTCCCGCTGAGCGCGGGCTGCCTGGTTCGCATGCTCGACACCGAGCGCGATCACCATCTGGCTCTTCCAGAGCGGAATCGTATTTACGACAGTCGACTGGATCTTTTCGATCATCACCGTATTGCTCGACTGGACGAGGCGGATCTGCGGTGCTGTCTGGATCGCGATCATACGGGTCAGTTCCAGATCATGGATCTTTTTCTCGAAGCGGTTGCACATCTCCTCCAGATCCTTCGCTGCCTGTGCGTCCTCCGGCAGATCACTCGCTTTTGCCTTTGCCGTCGCTTCCGCAAGCTCCGTCGCGCGTACTTCGGCAAGGCGCTTCTTTCCGGCAAGGATGTACATGGAAAGCTCTTTAAAGTAAGACAGGTTGATCTCATACATCTTATCGAGCACCGCCACATCCTTCATCAGCTGTCGCTGGTGTCCTTCGAGCACGTCGCAGATCTTCTCTACATTGACCTCCGCCTTGTCATACTTTGCCTTGAGTGCGGTCATCTTATTGCCGGATTTTTTGAAAAAGCCAAGGAAGCCTTTTTCCTCCTCCTCGACATCAAAGCTCTTGAGCTCCGTCACAAGGCCGGAAATCATATCCCCGACTTCACCGAGATCCTTCGTCTTTACATTTTTTAAAGCCGTCTCGGAAAAATCTGCCATCTTCTTCTGCGTCCCGACGCCATACTGCAAGATCCCGTTCGTATTGTGGATGTCGATCTGCTTGCTGAACTCATCCACCATCCGGCGCTCGTCCTCGCTGAGCATGCTCTCATCGAGCTGCGTCTGTGCCGGTTCTTCCTTCACCGCGACCGGCTCCGGCTTCTCCTCCACCGGCGCTCCAAAGCTCAAGGTCGGTGTCGGTACGTCTGTAAATTCCTTCAATTGCTCTTCCATGATCGTCCTCCTTTTTATTTCCGGTCAAATGCGCCTTCTGTGAGTCCTTCCTGCGCGAGCATCGTGTTGAGCACGCTGATGTCAGAAGAAATATCCCACGCCTTCTCCTCAAACAGATCGTCGAGCAGCTTCGCAAACGCATTATTCAGCGTATCTAAGGTCGCTGCGATTTCCTTCTTGGTCGTCTCGATATTCTCGCCCGGTATCGGCTGCTCATCCAGCTCGCAGTACGCATCCAGCAACTTCTTTGTCGTCGGCAGATAGTAGCTCATCATCTTTTTCAGGTCATCCGCCACTTCCGGATTCCGCCCGGCCTCAGTAAAGATCCGCGTCACGATCATCTCCATCCGGTCTAATTTTTCCGAGATGACCGGATCCTCGATCTTGTCATTGCACGCATGGATATGCCGGATGTAGCTTTGTCCCTCGGCAAGCAGCTCCTCATACTCGGTGGCCTGTTTCGAAGCAGCCGCAGCATCGGATGGCTCATGTCCCCCTTTTTCCTCCTGGCGCCTCGCCTCATATGCCTTTTCCGTCTGCAGGTACTGCTGATATGTCTGCTGGTCTGTGATCAGGCAGGTTTCCTTTTTATCCAGATACCCCTGCGGGAAAAATCCGTCGCGGATCATCTTCCGCAGATCCTTCTGTACGAATTTCGGCTTCTTGCCGATGGCGGCCGAGAGCTCCTCGACCAGACAGAACGTCCGCTCCCCGATCACCTGCTGATATCGGCGAAACCGCTTTGCCAGACCTTCCTGCCTGCTGCCCTTCATGCCAAGTGCGACCGATGCGACTAAAAAAAGATCGATGATCCCGATCGGAAGCGCCAGCCCAATCCCGGTCGTACCGCTGACAATGGACAAAATCCCGGCTGTCACAGCAAACACACCGCCCAGGGAATAGCCTGTCCACTTCATCGCCTTTCCCGCAATCAGCCCAGGCGTCTTTGTGCGCGGTACGGGATGGTACTCCCTCTCCTGCATGGATTTGCGTATCCGTTCGGCCGCCTCCTGCCGGTGCCTTACCGTATCGTGAGACTGTGCATACCGGTCAGACTTCCGCTCAGCCCCCTCCGGCTTTTTCGGTGCGTTGTCACGCGCCTGCTGCCTTCCTAAATCCGACAGCGAATTTTTCAGTGCGTCCTGCACGCCGTCTACCGCACTGTTCACAACATTTGTAATCGTATTACTCAGCTCCGAATAATTTCCGCTGTCTATGGCATTCTGTACGAGATCCCGGATCTGATCGCCGGCCTCCTGCCAGTCTTTCTTTGTCATAAATTACATTCACCAATTATCCCTTTCTGTTTTTGCCTGCAGATCTTCTGGATCCGTTTTACTGCCTGAACCGGATAAATGATTCGAATATCCGCCGTTTGCTTTCGAGTATAACACCTTGTGAAAAGGATGGCAAGCAGCATAAAAAGAGGCGCCAGATTTGAAGTTCTGACGCCTGCATATCATCTTTGATTTTTAGGAACTTTACCAGTATCTTCTCGCGGAAACCGGTGTACGGTAACCGTAATCGGAGATGGTGATTCCGGTGTTGGAATTACTTGCATGTACGACCTGGCCGTTGCCCATGTAGATGGTAACATGTCCGATGCCGCTTCCGTTGCTGTAGAAGAGAAGGTCGCCGGCCTGGATATCACTTAAGGATACCGGTGTACCACTGGAAGCCTGAGCTGCTGCGGTACGCGGAATGCTGATTCCGAAGTTTGCAAATACGGACTGGGTAAATCCGGAACAGTCCGCTCCATTTGTCAGGCTCGTGCCGCCCCATACATACGGATTGCCGACAAACTGTGTCGCGAAGTTTACGATCTGGCTGCCTGCGGAAGAGTAGCTCGGAGCTTCTGTCTCCGGTACCGTCTCCTGCGGTGCTTCCGTCTGCGGAGCCTCTGTCTGAGGTGCTTCGGTCTGTGCCTGCTGCGCCTGCTGTGCGGCTGCTTCTGCATCGGCTGCCGCCTGTGCTGCCTGGGCTGCTGCATCTGCCTCAGCCTGTGCCTGCGCATCCGCTGCTGCCTGTGCATTCAGGTACTCCTGATACTGCTGCTGTGCCGCTGCTGCGGTGTCATAAACATTCTGCTCATCGCCCTGCTGTGCCGCCGCATCCGCTGCTGCCTGTGCATCCAGATATGCCTGATATGCCTGCTCGGCCTGAGACTGTGCATCGCTCGTCTGCTGGGAAGCTGCATCGGCCTGTGCCTGTGCATCTGCCGCTGCCTGCTCGGCTGCGAGCTGATCCTGATAAGCCTGATCCGCTGCGGCCTGTTCCTGATAGGACTGGTCTGCTGCGGCCTGCTCGGCCGCCTGCTGATCCAGGTAATCCTGCCACTGCTGATTCAGGCGCTCTTCCTCTGCCTCAGACTCTGCAAGGTAATCCAGCCACTCCTGATCGAGTCTCGCCTGCTCCTCATCCAGCGTCTCGGCGGTCGCATAATACGTATCGTATCCTACATAGTAAGCGCTCACATATCCATATACGTCATTGCCAAGCGCTACCTTCATCCAGTCGCCGTCATACTGTACGACTTCCAGCTCGTCCGTGCTGTATACGGTACCGATCGGCTCAGAATCCTCACTCGGCTCAGAACGTACCGTCAGTGCCTCCGGATATACGGTAGCAACATTGTAGGCAACCTCATCTGCAATCGCCTGTGCCTCTTCGCCGGTCGCAAAGTATGCTGCATTTACATAGCCCGTCGCGTTTCCGGACTGTACCTGATACCAGTCACCGATCTGTCCAAGGATCGTCACGGAACCGTTGTTGTATACCTTTCCGACTACCTCGCTGTCTGCACTGGCCTCACTTCTTACATTAATATATTCATCACACTGTGCAAACGCCAGCTGGCCATTCATGCTCGTATCCAGCGTCGCCTCTGTCTCGGCAACGGTCTCTTCCTGTGTCTCTGCCTCGGTCTGAGCCGCCGTCTCTGCCGCTGCTTCGGTCTCCGGTGCGGTCTCCGCCTGCGTCTCGCTCTCGGCTGCCTGTCCATCTACAGACTGTACTGCTGTCTCTGTCTGCTGCTCGGTCTCCTCGCTCCGCTCAGCTCCAAGTCCTGCCAGCGAGCTGCCCTTTGCTGCAAATGCAACGCTGTCTGTCGCAGATACGGTCATGCCTGCTGCCAGGAGACACGCGGTAAGTTTCATTGCCCTTCTCTTCATTTTCTATTCAACCTCCAAAACGTTTCCGTTCAAATATTACGAATTTATTACATTTATTACACGGTAATCCTATCACATCTCCCCTTTAGTGTCAAGTTTATTCCATACTTTTTTAATATTTTATTAAATCTCTGCAATGATTTCATAAAATTTCCTTATATAAGTACTCCTGCACGGATGCCACCGTATTTGCCCCGTCTGACACGGCCGTTACAACCTGCCGCAGCCGCTTCGTCCGTATATCGCCTGCTGCAAACACACCCGGCAGCTCTGTGACACCGTCTTCTCCCGCCGGAATATACCCAGATTCATCCAATTGTAACAATTTTGCAACAAGTTCGGTCTGTGGCAGGTTGCCGACTGCAATAAACAGCCCGTCGATCTCGAGCAGTTGCTCCGTCCCGTCCTTTTTCCGCGTCCAGATGCTCTCGACATGCTCCTCTCCATTGACCCGGATCACTTCCGTGTCCCAGATCATCTCCACGTTCCTGGCTTCCCGCAGCTTTTCCTGCAAAATCCCGGCTGCCCGCAGCCGGTCGCGCCGGTGGATGAGGTAGACCTTCTCACAGCCACGCGCCAGAAAGAGCGCATCCTCTGCGGCCACATCGCCACCTCCGACGACTGCGACCGTCCTTCCGCGGAAAAACGCGCCATCGCACGTCGCACAGTAGGAGACGCCCATTCCGGTCAGCTCTTTTTCTCCCGGAATCCCGAGCGTCCGGCATTTTGCGCCCATCGCGAGAATCACGGTCCGCGCCCGGTATTCTTTTCCATCTGTGTAGAGCACTTTGACTCGCCCCTGCTCCTCCAGACCGATGTGTCTTACTTCTATATGAATAAACTCCGTTCCCTGCTGCTCTGCGTGCTCCCGAAGCTTCATGCCAAGCTCGAAGCCGCCGATCGTCAAAATCCCCGGATAATTTTCCACTTCATACGTATTCAAAATCTGACCGCCACTTAAGGGCATCTTTTCCAGCACGAGAAACGACAGCCTTGCACGCGCCGCATAAATTGCCGCCGCCAGCCCGGCCGGACCAGAACCAACAATGATCAGATCATACACCATATTCCTATGCCTCCTTTTTGAGCTTTCTTTCCTGAAACATGTTTCTGCAGCTTATAAATTCATTCTACCTTCTTACTCATCAGTTGACAAGGCTGAGTTTTTTTGCTATATTAGTTTTAATAATTGTTACTATTTTTATTATCAGGGAGCGATGAGTATGCAAAGAAAATACAGTAGGCAAAGAGAATCGATCAAAAATTTTCTGAAGAGCCGAACCGATCATCCGACTGCCGATATGGTCTACACCTGTCTCCGGGAACAGTATCCCAACATCAGCCTCGGCACCGTATACCGGAATCTTACACTTCTGACGGAACTCGGTGAGATCATAAAGATTCAGGCAGTGGACGGTGCAGATCATTTCGACGCGAATACGACGCGGCACCATCATTTCGTCTGCACGAAATGCCAGCACATTTATGATCTGGAAATGGACAACATTGATTCCGTCTTAGACGTCGCAGCGGCAGGCTGCAATGGGCAGATCGACGACTACCGGATCAATTTTTACGGGGTCTGCGAGCACTGTCTCGCGAATGAAAAAGATTTGGCAATAAACGAATAAAACCGCTTGACAAACGAAGACAAGCGTGTTATATTAAAAAAAGTAATAGTTACTGATATCAATTAATTCAAATATAAAACAGAAAAGGAGATTACCACTATGAAGAAATTTGTATGCAGCGTTTGCGGTTATGTTTATGAGGGCGAGGCAGCTCCGGAAGTCTGTCCGATCTGCAAGGCACCGGCTTCTAAGTTCGTTGAGCAGAAGGATGAGATGTCCTGGGCAGCAGAGCACGTAGTTGGCGTAGCAGCTGACGTTCCGGAAGACATCAAGGCAGACTTAAGAGCAAACTTCGCAGGCGAGTGCTCTGAGGTAGGTATGTATCTGGCAATGGCAAGAGTCGCTCACAGAGAGGGTTATCCGGAGATCGGCCTCTACTGGGAGAAGGCAGCTTACGAAGAGGCTGAGCATGCAGCAAAATTTGCAGAGCTCCTCGGTGAAGTCGTTACCGACAGCACCAAGAAGAACCTTGAGATGCGCGTAGAGGCAGAGAACGGCGCTACCGCTGGTAAGACTGACCTTGCAAAGCGTGCAAAGGCAGCGAACCTCGACGCAATCCATGACACCGTACATGAGATGGCTCGCGACGAAGCAAGACACGGAAAAGCATTCGCAGGTCTCCTTAAGAGATACTTCGGCTAATATTTAGCACTTCCAGGAGGGTAGGACAAAAGTCCTGCCCTCTTTTTGTGTGGAAAAATGTGGAATTTATAATTTATATACGGCTATAATTTCATTTTCGCACATTTCCCCATTCTCTATAAATCCATACTTTCTGTAAATATCCCTGGCGTGAGTATTTTCTGGTTCATAAGATAACCATACTTTTTCTGCTTCTCCAAAGGGGAAAGTACGAATCAAATCCATAACTGCATCCAATGTCTGCATTCCGAATCCCTGTCCCTGATATTTTTTATCAATCATTAATCGCCAAATACAATAGTTCTCTTTAATCAAGTCACTTTCATTTTCATCGCCCACTGTTCCCTTGCCGATCATAACAAATCCGATCAGGCTTTCATCATTATAAACTGCTAAAGGCAACGCGTTATTCCCCTCATTTCTTGTTGCATAGGCTTCTGCCAAGCTCTGTATGTTTTCTGCAACGAAATCTTTCTGGTTATCAAAGGGTTCCAGCGCACAAACTTTCCAGACATTTGCGTTTGTAATTTCTGCTAATTTAATCATAACCGTTCTCCATAACTCCCGATTGTTCTAAATTGTTTCAGTTCCACCTTTTTGCCCTTCGGACAAGAATCTGGAAGTTGTCATTTTAATGTTTTGGTCGATTCTCTGGTGTCCAGTTTTGGGGATTTGTGTCGTCTGGGGTAACACCTGAGAGAATACTTTCATAGTGTGCTACTTTATCGTCCATATAGTTAGCGGTAGCTTTTACTTCTTCCAGTCTATTATACGCCGCATCACGCTGTTTTAATATAATAGCGTACCTTGCTCTCAGATTTTCTTCTGATTCTTCCAACAGGCATAATCGACAATATTCCTGAATATCCTCAATAGATGCACCACAGCCTTTTAAACATTTAATGCCTTGCATCCAATTGACAGATTCTTCATTGAACACCCGACGTTTACCGCCATCACGTTCACACGGTAGCAAACCTTTGTCGGTATAAAAACGCAAAGTATGCTCTGTGACATCGAACATTTCAGCCATTTGTTTAATCGTATAGTACATAATCTTATACTTACCTCACTTACCTCAAAAAACCTCAAAAACCTCAAAAAATTTTCTTGACTTCGTGTTACACGAACTTGTTAGAATAATTATAGCATAGAAAATTGCTCTAAGTAAATACAATGACGGAGGTATAAACATGGAATATTTGACTTTGAATAATGGCATTCAGATGCCGCTTATCGGCTTTGGTACATTCATGCTTGGCGGAGAAACCTGCAAAAATGCAGTTGCAGAGGCAATCGAAAATGGTTATCGAATGATTGACACGGCAGAAGCTTATGGCAACGAAAAAGAAGTAGGTGAAGGAATCAGACAAAGTAGCATTGACCGGGGAGAACTTTTTCTTGTCACCAAGGTAAATTTCAAGTCCTATGAAAATGCCGAGCAGACAGTCATGCAGTCACTTGCAAATCTGCAGACAGACTATATCGACCTGTTGCTTTTGCACTGGCCGTTTGCCAACTATTATGGGGCATGGCGCACTCTTGAAAAACTGTATGCCGAAGGAAAGATTCGGGCAATCGGTGTTTCCAACTTTGAGCCAGACCAGCTTCTTGATTTGATTGCATACAACAAAGTCATCCCGGCAATTAATCAGATTGAAACGAACCTTTACTGCCAGCGTAACACCGAACGCAGTTGGATGGACAAAAAACAGGTTTCGCACATGGCTTATGCACCGCTTGGTCAAGGCAACCGTAACGAAATGTTTCAGGAGCCTACGGTACTTTCACTTGCTGAAAAATACAGTAAAACTCCTGCACAGATACTACTTCGTTTTCTGACACAAAAAGGCATAATCGTTATTCCGAGAAGCACCAAGCCAGAGCATATCAAAGAGAATTTCGATTTATTTGATTTTGAACTGAACACAGCTGAACTGTCACAGCTTTCTGCACTGGATAAAAAAGAACCGTTGATTGGCAGACCAGAAACACCAGAACTGGTAGAGTTTTCATTAACATGGTAAAGGAGGCAAAACGATGAAAAATTACACGATTCTTCGTCCCGGTTATTTACGCGATGGTAATGAAGATGATTGTGTTCTTACGCTCAAAGGCGAAGCGGCAAAGGGATATATCACCGCAAAATGCTAAAACTGTAAAATCCTCTTTTATCTGCTGATGATATTCCAACAATATTTACGGTAGTTTTTCCAACCTGATAGCCAATCCCAATTATCAGAAAGAGACCATTATTATGAATAAAGGGGCGAAATAATTTTCCGCCCCTGTCTTTATACACTTTAAATCATAATACAAACTGAGCCAAACTTATCCAGCTTCCTTTGTCACACTCCGTGAGTTTCTTAATAAGTTCCTGATCATAATTACTACGAATTTCACATGTTTTATCGATTATCATAGTATTTTCTGTCTCTACCGTACATGCCGGCCAATCCGGCATATCCATCGCCGATGGTTTACCATATTTTGCAAAATTAACAAAAGCAGAGCAGAATTGTTCCTCTATACGATCGGTTTCTCCTTCAACATTATAAAGCGGTGACCGATCCGTATTGTGAAAAACAAACGGTATCTCAGCTGTGTGAACTGCAACCTTTCCGCCATCTAATGGTAAATCATAAGCAAACAAATAAGAATAAACAGGTGCTTCACACTCCCGGACATGTTGTTCTATAAATTGGCTTGTGAATCTTCGAATAAAATAATCCACATAAAGCAAATCTGTCAGATTTTTATTCGGATATGCCATTTTAAACAACGATACCAATCTTTCGGTATCCTCGCCATATTCCTGCACCAGCAATTTCAACATCTCTGATTCCGATAAGGTATATTTATTCTGTACACCTGGCTCATAATGTAATTCACCTAAAACAGTTCCCACCAGCAGCGGAATTTTCTTTGCATGGTCGCTAAAGCCATGGGTTTTGGGATTTCCTAAATACCAGTCATTTTTAACAGGTCCACACCCAATATATCCGCCTTTGTCAATCATCTGTTTCACCACGCTGCGATAAATACTAACAAGCTGAGTGTAGGGCATTTCCTCTAATGCCTCCACATCCTTTTCGTCCAATCCAGCTTCATCCAGCATAAGTGCTATCAATTCCTGTCCATTTTCCTCTGCGTCCCAGTATAAATCTGTAACTCCACTCTGAATAATCCCTTTGTGAAACAGCCCGTCAGCCTCTGGCGTATTCAACATGCATATTACCTTCTCGCCACCCCCGGATTCACCAAATAATGTGACATTTTCAGGATTTCCACCAAAAGCCTCTATATTTTCGTGAATCCATTTTAATGCTGCAACAATGTCTGCATTTCCCGCATTGGCAGAATTTTTATACTTTTCACCATAAGCTGACAGATCCATATAGCCCAATATATTTAATCGGTGATTAATCGTTACCACTACAACATCTCCGTAACTGCTTAAATGGTCTCCTTCATAAGCCATAAGTTCAATGGCAGATCCTGTGGTAAAACCGCCACCATGCAGCCAGACCATCACCGGTTTTTTCGCATCTTTATCTAAAGACGTTGTCCAGATATTCAGATTTTGGCAATGTTCATCCATAAGCCAAAATCTTCTTGGCATAATAAGATCGATTCCTGGTTCTGATTGAGACATCAAAGGACATACATATCCATAAGAATGCGCGTCTTTTATTCCTTCCCAGGCATCAGGTTCTTGTGGTGGGCGAAAACGTTCCGCTTTCGCATACCCTACTCCAAGAAACGTATATACATCATCTACCTGGTATCCCCGCAATCTTCCCTGTTTTGTATTCACAATTGGGAAGGACGGCGTACATATAAATTTTCTCGCCATGACAACCTCCATTCCACTGCATTACTTCTACAACACGTTTGAAGTATTGATCCATTTATTTTTCCACAGATTCTTTATTCACAAGCTCTTTACGCCCCAGGCTTCTTGTAACAATATCCAGGGCTTCACATATAACAACTGGAATTTATAGCATTGATTACAAATGAATCCAAAATCGTTTAACCGTAACTTCTTCGTTAGGGTCATATAATTCATTTTCAAATATGCCACCATTTTTCAAAATCACCTTTTCAGACGCATAGTTATCATTGTCACAAACGCAAAGAACACGCTCAAAACCGAATTTCTTTGAAAGCGCCAGTCCTTGCTTTAACATTTGCGTCGCAAGGCCACGATTCCTGACAGAAGGACGGGTAGCATAACCAACGTGCCCACCGTAGTTCAGCAGAAACTCCGTCAGTTCAAATTTCAAACTGAATACTCCTATCAAGTGTGTCCCATCATAACAGAGATAAAAATTCTCCCTCACATATCCCTCTGGTAAATCTTTTCCACTATGTCTATTTTGCATTCCTAACAGCCATAAGTCATAATTCTTGTAATTTCCGATTCCAATGCATTCGCCACCACTTTTTTCAATTTCATCATAGAATGATAACACATCATCTCTATTCTGTTCACCTGGTAAAATAAAATTCAACATATACGGTTCCTCATAAATCCCGATTGAGATTTCACCTGTTTTCAGCAATTGAATAACTGTTTTGTTATTTAAAGCCGAATAACAAATGATTGATTGAATGAACGCACTTGCCATTGATAAACCGCTGGAATATGTAAAACTGTATCTGGATAGTGCAATGCAGATGTAGGTAGATGCGGAAGATTCTCTGGCACTGTGATAAATAATTTTAAATGGTATTTTTCATTTTTTCAAGAACTATGTACAGCGCCACCCCTTTGCGGTCTCCCGCTCTGAAGTGACGCCTTCATTTATCTCAAGCAGCCGCCGATCCGGTATCTCACCAGTGAAATGACAACTCCTGTGTGGCTATGCGGCTGCGGATTCTTCCGGCTTCTCTTCTATAGTATATACTGCTCCCTCTGATCGGTGCATCTATTCCAGATACAGGATCGGGTCGACCGGTGTCTCGTCCTTAGTCATTTCAAAATAGAGGTTACTGCCCTCTTTTGTATAGTACTTCGTCGGCTCGCTCACGTAGCCGAGGACCGCACCAGACTCTACGATATCGCCCTGTGAGACTGCCAGTTCCTTCAGCTGTCCGTAGGTCAGGCGATAGCCATTTCCGATGTTCAGCACGAGCGTCGTCCCGGTCTCTTCATCAATATAAATGGACTCCACGATGCCTTTCGCTGCCGCCAGCACCTGATTGCCGACTTCGCTTCCGAGCACGAGGGCCGGATTATACTTGTACTGATTCAGGGTGGCAAAATACACGCTGCCATCCATGCTGTAGTCCATCAGCAAGGTACCGGCTGCCGGCCAGAGCAGCTGTTCTTCGTCTGCCGCAAATGCGATCCCGTTCTGTACCAGTGCTTCATTGGAAATGACAGACGCGGATACCTGCTGTGCGTCAGCTTCTGCATCCCCGGTTCCATCCGCCTGTGCAATATCATCCGACTGGCCTGCGCCGTCTCCCGCCTCTGACGGTACCGTCGCGTTTGCCGCTTCTGCCTTTTCCGTCTCCAACTCCGCCTCTGTCACTTTTTCCTCTGTGACCTCATTTCCGGCAACCGCCGCTACCGGATTCGATTCTGCCTCTTCCTCATCCAGACTGCTTCCGAGCGTATCATTTACATCCAGCTGTGCCTGCGCGCCAAGCTCGCTCTCCGTCTCTGTGCGTTCTGCCTTCCGCCGGGCCTGATCCATTGATGCGATTCCACCAAGTACGAGTGCGCCCGTCATGCACAGGCTGAGCGTCCAGATTGTGCTGCGTTTTTTCAGAAATTCCCTGACATCTTTTCGATTCATCCTATTCACCTCATCCTTTTCCCGTGAACACCGACCCTGACGCCCTGCCCACGTGTCCTTGATTTCCTGCAGCAGGTGCTCTGCTGACTTGATGATAGGATTTCCAGAAAAACGCAGAATATACACTTTACTTGCAGCCTGGACTACTTTACTGTTTTGCCTGTTCCAGTTCTGTAATTGCACGCTGAATCTCCGGAAGCGCTTCCTCCAGATCCTCTGCGATCTGCTCTGCACTTTTTCCTTTTTGAAGTTTCTTTTCAACCATGGAGAGAAGTTTGTTCCATTCGCCTTCTTTTATTCCTTCTTTTATTCCTTCTCTTTTTCCATATTCCGCGCCACGTGCCTCACATTTCATCTCCCATTCCTTTAACGCGCTACACATGTTCATCGTTTCCTCCTGTTCTGACGATTCACGCAGCAAATCCGATCCTGTAATCAACGAAATGATTGCTGCCGTATCCGTCTTAATTTCCCGATCATATTTTTCACGAATAAAATCAAAATCCTGTTCCAGCAATGCTCCTGATATTTTAAACAAAGTCCTCTTTTCTAAGAAAATATCCTGCCACGCGTGTGACAGGACATTTTCTCTCTTTTTTCTAATTTTTCTGACATTTTTCAACATCGCTGTCTACCCAGTCGCCCTCCCGGATTCCCCGGTCGTACAGCAGCTGGTCGGGCAGCTTCCGTTTTATCTCACAGCCATGCGCATCGCGCAAGGTCACGACCGCCATGACCGGCGCATCATCGCTGCGCTCCTCGCAGCCAAAGTCGAGATCCTCCTCGATCCGAAGCACCTGATAGTTCATACCTTTACTCTGCGACCTCCACCAGCTCGATCCGGAAGTTCAGCTCCTTGCCTGCCATCTCGTGGTTTGCGTCAAACGTGATCGTCGTCTCATCGCGGCTCACCACCGTCACCGGGAACGGCTGACCGCTCGCGCTCGTCAGGTAGACCTGCTGGCCTGCCTCCAGATTCTCTGCACCCGGCAGCTGGGCGAGCGGTACGGTAAATACATTCTCCGGATCCGGCATGCCATATGCCTCTTCCGGCATCAGATGGATATCGATGATCTGTCCGACTTCCATGTCCTTTACCGCCTCATCGAATCCTTTGATCATCATGCCTGCGCCGCAGACAAACTCCAGCGGCTCCCCGCGGTCATAAGAGGAATCAAATTTTGTTCCGTCGTTGAAGGTGCCTGTGTAGTGTACTTTACATGTCTTATTTACGTTGCTCATATGTTTTCTCCTCGTCTTTTCATTATTTTCTGATCCGGACGTCCGCCCCTTTCCTTTTTATAACTGGTTCGAACTTCCCTTTAAGGTATCTGTAATGTCCTGGATGCTCACCGGCTTGGCGATATAGCCGTTCATCCCTGCCTGCCGGCAGTTGTTCCGGTCACTGGCAAACGTGTTCGCCGTCATGGCAAAGATCGGGATATCATTGTCCTCGCGGCTGCTGGCACGGATTCGCTTCGTCGCCTCGACGCCGTCCATGACCGGCATCTGCATATCCATAAACACCGCAAAGTATTCCCGGATCTGTGATCCCTCATACTGCTCCACGCCGAGTGCGCCGTTCTCCGCCCAGTCGACGGCAAGGCCGATGCTCTGCAGAAGCTCCATCGCGATCTCCGCATTCAGGGCGTTGTCTTCTACGAGCAGCACCTTCTTGCCCTGGAACTGCTCCTGCTCCTCTTCGTCCTCTGTCTCCGGATGCAATACGGCCTCCCGCTGCTCCTCGCTCGCCTCCGCAAACGGGATCTCCACGATAAACGTCGATCCCTCGCCCGGTGTGCTCTCGATCTTCAGCGTACCGCCCATGAGCTCGGTAAAGCCTTTTACAACGGACATGCCAAGCCCGGTTCCCTGTGTCTTGGATACCCGGCTGTCTTCCGCCCGTGTATAATCCTCGCAGATGTGCTGGATAAATTCCTCTGTCATACCGATGCCGTTGTCTGTGCAGGTAAAGCGGCAGCGATGCTCCGGCAGACAGTCCATCCGCAGGCAGATCGTCCCGCCCACGCCTGTATACTTGATCGCATTCGACACGATGTTGATCACGATCTGGCTGAAGCGGTTTGCATCCCCGACGACTACCTGATCGTCCACGTTGCATTTTACGATCATCTGCTGTTCCTTTTTCTCCGCGAGCGGATAAAGGATCTCACCGCTCTTCTTTACAAGGTCTGCCGGATTAAACGGCTCCTTCAGGAGCTCGATCGTGCCGTGTTCGAGCTGATTCACATCGAGAATCGAGTTGATCAGCATCAGCAGATAATTGCCCTCCGTCGTGATGCTCTCGAGTGCATTCTCCAGCCGCGGCGTATCCTGCTTGTATTTCTGGGCGATCTGGGTCATGCCCAGCACGACATTCAGTGGGGTCCGGATGTCATGGCTCATCTTAGAAAAGAAATTCTGCTTCGCCTCATTTGCCTCTTTTGCCTTCTCCAGCGCCACTGCCAGCTCACCGGAAATCTTCAGCTGCTTATTTTTACTCTTTACAGACTGCAGATACAAAACGATCAGAAAGCAGATCAGACAGAGCACTGCACACAGTGTAATCAGATACGACGGATGGTCAAACAGATACTGGACCGCTGACGGCGTCGCCGTCTCCTCCAGATAGTGCTGTACGATCTCCGCGCTCCCGGATCCGGAGACATCTGAGAGCGTCTTCTCCCACATCCCGTAAAATTCCCGGCTGACATTTGCATTGACACCCATGCGCAGATCCAGATTCACGCCCGGCACAATATCGACGCGCAGCCGGTTCTGTACATCATCCCTTGCCAGCTTCTGCGCCGTGTACGACATAAGCAGTGCGCCGTCCGCACGTCCATCCAACACCGCCTGTGCACAGTCATCCGGTGTATTCACACACAGGAGGACTGCATTCGGCCATACCCGGGAGATGATCTCCTTTACGGCAATGTACTGGTCATCGATCGCCAGCGTCCGGATCTTGTCCGATGCCCCTCTGCTGCGCAGCACCGAGACCGTCGTCGTCAGATACGAATCCGTCAGCTTGTACTTACAGCCATCCTCATCCTCATAAGAGCCATCCATATCCATCCAGATATCCGCCTCACCCGATGAGATATACGCCTTATATTCTTCCTGCGTCGTCGCCGGAAGGATCTCACAGGAGAGTCCCAGCTGCTCTGCCGTTTTCTGGAACAGATCGACAGCGATTCCATACGCTGCCCCGTCCTCATACCACGAATACGGGTTGGCATCCGGATTTACCACTGCATGGATCACGGTCCCGTCCGCCTGCAGCTCCTTCAGCACCGCCTGCTCCCGATCCGTCAGCTCCGTATTTGCCTCCTGCGCACCATAGTACTCGTTGTACAGATCCGTCCGCCAGTTTGGCGTCTCTATATTCATGCTGTCGATCGCGGCATCGAGCTGGTCCACGAGTGCCTGGTCTTCCTTGCGCGCCATCAGATAGTACGGTGTCTCGCCGAAGTTTTCGATGATCTTCTCATCCTCCGGCGTCCCGATGTAGCTGTTCACCAGCGCATCGACCTCGTCATGGACGAGCGCACTCGAAAGCTCCGTCGGCGTATCATAGTAAACGATCTCACAGCGGAATCCCTTTTCTTTTGTAAACTCCAGAAACTGATCATTATACGTATGCCTTGCCAGCAGTCCGATCCGCATCCCGTCATACGTCGCATAGTCGCCTGCCACGATCTTCGTGTTTCCCACCTTCACGTTCATACTCGTCGTGGCTGTGATCGCCGGATGCTTGGAAAATGCGAACTCCGCCTCGCGCTCCGGCGTCTTTTTGGCTGCCGTATAGATGTCCAGCTCACCGTTTCGCAGCAGATCGACGCACTCACTCGCCGACTTGTCATACCCGACATAGGAAAAGGTGCATTGCAGGTATTTTGCGATCCCCTGCATCATCTCATAGCCGTATCCCGACCGCTTTCCATTCTCATCCTGCATCTGATAACAGTCAAATGCGTAAAAGGACACCCGGTAGTCCGGTGTCTCCAGCCGTTCCAGTCCTTCGGCACAGACCGGACATACGACCAGCAGTACCAGAAGCAGCTGCAAAATGACGGCTGCAATTCCCCTCTTTTTCATGTCGCTTCGCCTCTCCCCTTTCTTCACTTCCATCGGGGCATCCAATCTCCCGGCGGGACAGCGTTTTTCCGCGCTTCGCAGTGTATCAGTCACATTTTATCACAATATGTCGATTTCATCTACCATATCTAACCAGAAATTTTCACGAAAATATCTCCTGTGCGCTATTACGGGGAGCTCTATTTAATCTGCCTTTTTTATTTTCTCTGTGGCTTTTTATAGACATAAGTCACACCAAAGCCTTATAATAGATAAGATAGATATCTGATCTTATACATCTTCTACTTATGGAGTTATTATGAAATTACAAAAGAAAACGGCCGGTTTTCTCTCCGTCTTTGCCGCTGCCCTCTGGCTTGGCTGCATGCCTGCCAGCGCCACCACGACAGAACCTGCACAGACGGAGGATCCCGGCATCGTACCTTACACGTGCATTTCCAATCCGGAAAAGGAAACCTGCATTTATGTCATTTTGAAAAATTATCACGGGAATTACTGGAAAAGTGTCATAGAAGGCGTCACGGATGCCGCCGAAGAGATCGACGCCGCCGTCTATCTTGGCGGGATCGACAATGAGACTGACATCGACGGCCAGATCGCCCTGATGGATCAGGCCATCGATGCGGGCGCAGATGGGATACTGCTCGCCCCGGCGAACTCTACGTCTCTGATCGAGAGCTGCCAGCGTGCAAAAAAAGAGGACATCGCCTTAGTACTCATCGACTCTACGATCAACAGCAGCGACTATGACTGCTGCTACATGACCGACAATATGGAGGCCGGAAGCATCGCCGCAAAGGAAATGCTCTCGATGCTGAAAGAGGCCGGAAATGATCCGGATGAGGCGCTGGAGGTCGGCATCCTGCTCTCCTCCGATACCTCCCAGGCGATGGTAAACCGCGTCTCCGGCTTTCTGGAATACTGGGCCAGCGATGCCCCGGAGCAATGGGATATTGCCGAAGATATTTTTCTGAATGGCGGCGATGTGAAGACGGCGCAGGCCGACGCCGCAAAGCTTCTGGATACCCATTCGCAGCTGAAGGGGCTCTTTGGCTGCAACAATACGTCGACCATCGGCATCTCCAGTACGCTTCTGGCACAGGAACGGACCGATATCGCCATGGTAGGCTTTGACCTGGCTGACGAGACGCGCGCACTCATCCAGGATCCGAACTATCCGGGCGTATCTCTTTTGCAGAAGCAAAACGAGATGGCTTATCAGGGTATGCATGCCCTGGAATCCCTGATCAACGGCAATGCATCCACCCAGAAGTATTTTGACACCGGAGTCATCCTGATCGACCAGGATTATCTTATGGAGCACGAAGTCTCATGAAAGACCGAAGAAAAAACCGTAAAAAGCGCAGGCTGCTGCTTGCCCTGTATCTGGCACTCTGCCTGTGCATCATCCTGTTTGCCTACCTGCACCTGCGCCGGATCGCAGAAAACTACAATACCGACCATCTGGAGCTGATCACCGGGCTGTATGCGGAAAAAATGAATGAGTCGATGGAATACCTGCAAAACTATGCGCAGGAGGACGTGACGATGGTGGAGGCGATGAAGGATGCCGCACCATCCAGGATTCTTCAGAGCCTCACGGAAGATCTGGATCAGACCGTATTTTGCAACGTTGGCTTTCTCTTAAATGACGGCGAACTTCTCGGGACAGACTGTGCCGTCGCAGACATCAAAAAGAAAGAGCTGGATGCGCAGGCGCTTCTGTCCGGAGGATCTTTTACTTCCGATCCCTATCAGTCCAGCGAGACCGGCACGATGATCATGACCGTTTTCGTCCCGGTCAAAAAGTCCCCGCAGATCCGGACGCTCTATCTTTCCATCGCGATCGAAGATCTCCGGAAGCTTGGTATCTACGAGCTGCTGCGCGGAAAGATCAACGTCCATCTGTTAAAGGCTGATTCCGAGAATTTCATCACCTGCATCAGCAGCGGCGAGGATACCGCCGGCAACTGGAACAACCTGCTGCTCCAGCAGAAGTATTTTACTTACAACGCCGGCTATTCCTACCATGACTGGGTAAAGGATATGCGCGCCGGGAAAAAGGACGGCCAGTTCTCCGCACAGATCCGCGGAGAGGACTGTACGATCGCATACCGCAGCATCTCCGGTATGCCAAACTGGTACGTCATCGTCGAGCTGGCAAACAAAAACATTTCCAACGTCACGCAGAACTTTTCGATCTGGGGCGGGATCTACGGCGGCATTCTGGTCGGCTTTACGATCCTGTATATGCTGTTTATCCTGCTGCTGGAGAAAAAGGACAAAAAGCTTTACATGGGCTTATCCACGATCGATTCTCTGACCGAGATCCTGAACCGCAGGGCATTCCAGAATGCGGTGGAGGCCGAGCTCTCGAAAAAGACTCCCGGCGTTTTCCTCTTCATCGATGTGGATAATTTCAAACGCTACAACGATCAGTACGGTCACAGCAACGGCGATCTCTGCCTGAAGCACATCGCAAAGGCGATGCATCAGTGCTTCCCTGCGGAGACACTGCTCGGCCGGTATGGCGGCGACGAATTTGTCGTCTACCTGAAGGCCGCATCCAGTTCGCAGGTATCGGTGTATATGCAGGCGTTTCGGAAGGCGATTTCACCACTCATCCTTCCGACCGGCGAAGAAGTGCCCGTCTCCGTCAGTGCCGGAGGTGCCTCCTTCCCGGAACAGGGGAAAGACTACGTCTCCTTGTGTCGCAGCGCCGACGCCGCACTGTACGAGGTCAAGCAAACTGGCAAAGACGCATTTAAGATGAAGACCCGGTCGGGGGATAAGGCAAAGTAACGGCGCTTATTTCTTAACAAATAAAACATCCCGCAGCAGTTGTGGTATGGCATGGCTGTCTGGCTCGTTGCTCTTTGGAATAAAATGTGCAAGCGACGGCTTCATAGTACTCCCCAGCTATGAAGTCGCCGCTTTTCTGTTTACTTTGCGAGTACCGCAGACATCTGAATTTCCTTCTCCGCCTCATCCAGATCGAAGCTTCCGCCGTCTTCCACCGTCATATGCACCTCATATAACGTCTCCGCCTCCAGTGTATCCGGTAAGCTGCCATCCTCGCTCTGGATGTGCCACAGCTCTGATGGTACTTCCTGCAGCGCGCCATCCGCCCCATCCGCCCCATATGCATACAGGTGCAGATCACCTGCCGCGCCGGACAGTCCGTTCATTCGCAGTGCCACCGTCGTATTCGGATGTACATTTTCCACCGTCACCGTATTCAGCCAGCCCATGACCGATCCTGCGCCTCCCGCCGCTGCAAAGTCCTCCTGACTCAGCACCTTCCGGTTCGCCAGATCGAGGTCAACTTCCCGGTACGGCATCTCCGGCAGGTAGACGAAGCGGTCCTGCAGACGCAAAAGCTCCAGATAGCCGGTCGGACAGTAGAGCGCATTTCCGCTGTTGCCGGCGTACATCCCGATCGCCATATTATTGTAGCCATATTTATTTGCGACATCCATCGTAAACACCGTCTCGCCGGTCGCAAAATCCAGCACGATGTACTGCCACATACCGGTGCTGAGATCCTGTACATAACCATAGATGTAGCCGGTCGCGGTCGAGAGCTTCATCATCGACGTATCCCGCAGATCGTCTCTGCACCAGATACTCTTCATCTCATAGCCGTTCTCTGTCTTTACCGTATCGACGCGCTCGACACCCGGCATGATCATTCGATTTCCCTGCCGCAGCCAGTTGATGTCGTAAATATTTGCATAGCTCTGGATCGAAGAATCGCTGTCGGCCTTGCCGAGCTCCGCACTGCCTGCGCCGAACCAGTTGCACACGACCGTGCTCACCGTGCCTTCCCCGTCGTCATATACGATCGCCGAATTTTCCACCGACACCTGCATCCCATCCGGAAGCTCATCGATGACCGGCAGGCTCGCGACCTGCTCTCCGGTCTTCCTATCCAGCGCGATGAGATTTACCGGGTTCTGGTTATCCGTAAACATCACGAGATCCTTCGTCAGCGACGGTGAGCATCCGCTGCCCCACGCCAGCCCGCCACCGGTCGTCTCATCGCCCTCTTTGCTCTCCTTTGCCCCGACGCTCTCATACGGCGTGCTCCACACGACCTTCACGCCATCCTCTGCCTGCAAAAGATAGCAGTTCTGGTTCGTCAGGATGACTGCCCCGTCTGCCGAAGCTGCGATGCCGTTCTCTGCACCCTCGCCCGGCGTCAGCTCCTGCACAAATACCGCATCCGACAGATCCGTCTCTTCTCCATTTAAGATGGCGTCGATCGCTGTCCGCGCGATATATCCGATCGCGCCCTGCTGCTGCCGATCCGGATAGATGCGGAACCCGCCGGTCGCAAACCACAGATTGCCCTCATAGTCAAATACGACCGCCAAAAGGTTCTGATCCAGCGTTTTCCCGAGCTTCTCCTCAGCTGCCGCCTTGATGTCGATATCGAGCACCTTTTCAAATTCCGGGAGCACATTTCCATTCTCATCCGTCACCTTGAGCATGAGCACGTGGTTGTTGCTCGTCGGGCACACGATCCGGTTGCTCTCATCGACAAACGAGTACGAGCTCTGGATCACATAATCGCCGGTGTCGTGCTGTTTCGGTGAAAAATAGCCCTCGGTCGTCGTCTCATCCGCATTGATATCCCGGATTGCGAGTCCGCCGAGCAGCGGCACGACGGCATGTCCATACGTATCAAAGAAAATCGCCGGTGACGCATTTGCATTCACCTTTTCATAAGAGACATTGATTTCCGGATAAATCGCTACCGGAAAGATCGAATCCGTCGTGTCCGTATTATAGCAGTCGTGGTGGATATTCGTATCCCCGGAAGCCATATATGGATTCGCATCGACGGCCTTCTGGGCAAGTGCTTTTATCGGCAATGCGGACGTTGCCCCTGCACTTGCCGGAAGGCTGCACGCCATCGCGCATACGGAAGCAATCGTTACCAGCATCTTTTTATTCTTCTTCATAGTCGTTCCCCTTTCTGTATCACAGACGTCATGATTTCATTATAAAAAAAGCCGTCTTTTTTTCAATGCATCTGGCACGAACGGTAAGAATCCAGCACGAATCGTCACATCCTGTGGTATACTGGAGGTGTTGATACGAAAAGGAGGCGTTTGAGTATGAACATTGCGATTGTTGATGATATTGCAGCGGAGCGCGCACTGCTGCGTGGCCGTCTGGAACGCCAGCTGTCCCGGCGGAATATACAGGCAAAGCTGCTCGAATACGAGAGTGGCGAAGCGTTTCTCTCCGCTTGTGCAAAGCTACAGTTTGCAATTTTATTTTTAGACATCTATATGGACGGGGTAAATGGCATCGAGACTGCAAAACAATTCCGAAAAACAGATCCGCGCTGCCTGCTGATCTTTACGACGACTTCCACAGACCACGCGCTGGAGGGCTTCGGCGTCCGCGCCATGCACTATCTGGTCAAGCCCTATACCGAAGAGGCGATTTCCGATCTGGTCGATGAGATCCTTGCCCGTATTCCAGCCCCGGAAAAACAGATGACGCTGAAATTAAATGGCACCGAAGTACCGCTCCCGTTTTCCAGCTTCATCTACGCGGAGCATTTTTCTCACATGATCCACATTCACACCACACAATCCACCGTTCTGACGGTGCGCCAATCGTTTAAGGACTTTACCGCCCCGCTGAAGGCGGATGCACGCTTTTTTCTCTGCAGCCGCGGGACGGTCGTAAATCTGGAGCATGCCGTCGACTTTGACGGATCGGTATTTCTGCTCGATGACGGCAGCCGCGTCCCGGTCAGCCGTGACCTTTCCAAGGCCGCACGGCAGGCGTTTATGACGCATCTGTTTGAAAAGGGGGTCAGACCATGACTACGATCCTGCGACCGACGCTGGAGCTCACCGTCCTGCTCCCCGGCATGCTGCTCGCCTACCTTCCGGTGACACCCTGCCTGAAACAGTCCCCGCGAAGGCTGATGGCATGGCTTATTCCGCTGCTTCTTGGCCTTTGCATGTTGGGTGGTGCGCTCTGCGGCACACTGGAATGCCCGACACGTCCGGTGCTTTTTGTCCTGTTGCTGCTCGCCATGGTGCTGTATCATAAAACGCTTCGCATTTCCCTGTGGAAATCCGGTAGTATTTTTCTGGCGGTATGTGCGGTCTTTGCCTGCGTCAACAGTTTCTGCCGCGCGATCAATGCACTGCTGGCCGCCGATCTGGATCCGGCACAGTCCGCGCTCTGGTTTCAGCCTGCCGCCGGACTTTTATACAACGGCATCTGCTTTCTGTTCCTGCTCGCCGCCTGGTATCCGGCCACGCACGCCGTCCGGACGATGATCGAGGATGAAAATTTTGCCCAGACCTGGTATATTTTCTGGCTTTTGCCGATGATCTTCATCGGTCTGAACATCTTTATGATCCCGACCTACCGCAATACACTCTATACCGGCCGGATCCTGCAGGGCTACATCGTGATCAGCCTGATCCTTCTGGCGATTCTCGTCCTGTTCTACGCCATGTTCCTGCTCATGGCAAACAGTCTGAACCGAAACGCCAGATTACAGCAGGAGAATCATTTTCTCTCGCTGCAGCAGGCGCGGTACGACAGCCTCCGCACTGCCATCGAGGAGGCCAGGCAGGCACGGCACGATCTGCGCCATCATTTTCTCCAGCTGTCCGCTCTGGCCGAGCAGGGCGACCTCGAAAAAATAAAGGCGTATCTCGCCAGCGCCACCAGCAAAATTCCGGATCTTGCCGTCCCATTCTGTGAAAATCAGGCCGCAGACAGCGTGGTGGGCTACTACTGTGCGCTTGCAAAACGAGAGCAGATTCCATTTTCCGCACAGATCGATCTGCCTGCCCAGGTCCCTGTGGATGAAATCGACATGTGCCTGGTACTCTCCAATCTTCTGGAAAACGCGCTGGAAGCCAGCCTGCGCATGAAAAATGGCCGGTACATCCGTGTGGAGGTATCCTGCCATTTTACACATCTGCTCCTGATTCAGGTCGAAAATGCCTTTGACGGTAAGATTCAGGAGACGAATGGCATCTTCCGCTCCGCCAAGCGCCCGGCTGACGGCATCGGCATCCAGTCCATCCGCCGGATCGCAGAAAAAAACGGTGGAGACTGCAGCTTCACTCACGAAGCTGGTGTCTTCACCGCGAGGATTATGCTGCGGAGCGAGGGATAGCCCACTATCGCTTCTCCGTAATCAGTCCTACGATCCCGATGATCAGAAGCAGCGGCAACGCGATTTTGATAAGCCCTGCAATGACCATCACGATCAGCACGACCGGAAGAAATACGATCGTCAGTACGAATTTTGAAATCCCCCATGCCGCCTTTAATCCAAAGCAAAACAGCTTTCCAAATACTCCAAATAAACAAATCAGAAATAACAGTGTCAACATCATTCATCTCTCCTTTTTATCTTGCAGGCTGCATCCAGTTTTTATTCTACCTTCTGGCGCATTTCTTTCTGCCTGTCCTTGTCGTACCCTGCAGAATCTATTATAATAAATTCCGAATGAATTTCCACCCCGAATCCGCAGAAATAATCCCCCCTATTTCTCCGGTTCCGCGAGATAAGACAGATAAAGGAGAAACTATGGGAAAACAATCCACGAGAGAAAATAAAACCATCTATCAGCAATGCCGTGAAGAGCAGGGCCTGACCCGCGAAAAGGCAGCGGAACAGATGGAAGGCGTCTCCGCCTCCCGCATTGAGAAAATCGAGTATGAGCTGCAGGATCCGACACCCTACGACATCATTCAGATGGCCGACTGCTACCGCCGTCCGGATCTGTGCAACTACTACTGCTCGCACAAATGCACGATCGGCAGCCGCTACGTCCCGGAGATCGAAGTCTCTGAGCTCTCCACGATCATCCTCGAGACGATCGCCAGCTTAAACGAGATCTCCCCTCTCACCGGCCGCCTGATCCAGATCGCACGCGACGGCAAGATCACCGACGATGAGATGCGGGACTTCGCCTTCATCAGCAAGAAGCTGGACGAAGTATCCCTCGCGATCGACTCCCTGAATCTCTGGGTAGACAAGACTGCCAGCGAAAATGATCTGAATATCGAGCTTTTAAAAGCGGAAAAAGAAAAATTGAAATAAAAAAGGACCGTGCCGGAGGTTTGTTTCATCCTCTGCACAGTCCTTTTGACCTCATTTATTACACTTATTTTACCGTTACTTCGCAGGTCTTCACTACAGACCCGCTGCGGACGGTGATCGTCGCGGTCCCCTTGCGGATGCCTTTGACCACACCTTTAGAGGTCACCGTCGCGATTTTTTTATTTGAAGACGTATAGGTGATTTTCTCATCTGTATTCTTCGGCGTTACCTTTGCTTTGATCTTGAATGTCTTCCCCTTCGATACCGTCTTTGTCGCCGGAACACCGGTAAGGTTGGTCGTCTTTACACCGGTGACCTTCACCGTGACAACGGCTTTCTTCTTGCCGGATTTGATCGTGATCTTCGCGGTGCCGGCCTTCTTTGCCGTGATCACGCCTTTTGCGCTGACCGTGGCTACTTTCTTATTGGAAGAAGAATACGTCACCTTTTCTTTGCTCGTCACTGGCGCTACGGTAACGGTGGATGCCAGTTGCTTATAGGTGCTTCCCTTTACCATCGTCAGCTCTTTTGCCGTCGTGGTGAGCTTTGTCGTCTTGACTGCAGCTTTCTGTACTGTCACCTTGAAGGATTTTTCTCCGGTGCTCGCAAGATATACCGTGACAGTCGCGGTACCCGCCTTCTTGCCTGCGGTCAGCTTAAAGGTACCGTCGCTCTTTACTGCCGATACTTTTACGACCTTCTCATTGCTGGAGGTCACTTTCGTCACAGAATCTCCGACTGCAAATCCGCTCGCACGGAATGCGGTCGTGGACTGGCCGGTCTTCATCTTTAGTGAGGAATCAGTCAGTGAAATCGTCGGGGTCAGTCTTGCCACCGTACCCTGCGGCTTCAGTACCGTGCCACACACGCTGCAGTGGCTTCCCTCGGTCTTTCCTTCCGTCAGAACGGTCGCTGCGACTGCTGCGTCGAAGACTGCCTTATGGCCGGTCGCCGGGATCGCCTCGGTTCTGGTCGTCTTGCAGGTACTACAGGTATAGGTACGGACTCCTGCCTCTGTGCAGGTCGCTTCTTTCGTGACTACACCTGCGTCCCATGTATGTTCACCAGTAGCTGGTATTGTCTCACTCTTCGTTTCTTTGCATACGGTGCAGGTATACGTGCGGATTCCTGCCTCTGTACAGGTCGCTTCTTTCGTGATGACACCTGTATCCCATGTATGTTCGGTTGCCGGAATCGTCTCAGTTCTCACGGCATCGCAGGAAGCACATTTTTCCGTCTTGCTTCCTTCTGTCGTGCAGGTCGCTTCTTTTTCTACACTTACCGTCTGCCAGCTATGACTGTGGATAGCAGTGGTCGCATCAATGCCATACTCTTTTCTGGTAAGTGACTGCCAGTTACCATCGGCATCTTTTTCCATCCCGCTCAGACCGATCCACGTAGATACACCGCTCGTTCTGGTCAGCGTCTGTATTCCTCCCGGAAGCTCCTGCAGCGTCCACGCACTTGGATCATAGTCATACTCCAACGGACTGTCATCATCATTACGGCCGGAATCAATCCAGATTCTGATGTTGTCTCCGGAAAGCTCCGTCCAGTTTCCATTTTCATACCGCTTCACTTTCAGACCAAGCTTGGAGATATCAATGACCTCCCCAATCGCCGGATTCAACTTCAGCTCCTGCGGAGTCAGCATGGTATTCGTAACGGAAAAATAGAACTCCTTAATAAATGCTTCCTGATAGACACCGGTTTCATCCGGCAGCCAAACAGCACCTACAAAGATCGGATCCCATTCCGGAATGTCTTCTCCTGACTTGATCCGAATTCCTTTTCCATCATCCGTCACTGTAGCGGTACCGTAATCCGGATTTTCAAAGATCTCCAGCTTATAATCCGTTACCGGTACAAGCCCCTCCTTCACACACAGCTCTGTCCGGATCGTCATCTCGCTGTCCGTCAACATCGCGCCATTTCCGACGGTTCCGTCATAGTGCACAGACATGACATACGGGCTGTCACCCTCCCAGATATGGCCAGCATACTGATCTTCATCATCGCCGTCGTCGCCGTCTTCTCCGTCTTCTCCGTCGTCACCATCGTCCCCGTCATCCTCCAGCACTTCCACGCCTTCCACAGTGACTGAGCCCGCATTCTGTACCGCCAGCAGATCCATGTCGGTTGCAGCATCTACACCTTCTGGGACATCTGCTCCCGCTTCATCATCCAGAACTTCAGTTGCCTCGTCACCGCCATCCGGCACGATTTCCTGCTCCAGCCCTTCGCCGGTCGGCAGTTCTTCTGCAGCTACCGGCACGGTCACGCCCATCCCCTGTGTCAGGGTCAGCGTCATGGCCAGCAGCAACGCTATCTTTCTTCGTTTCATGTCTTTCCCTCCGCTTTCTTCTTATGTACTTTGCAGATATCTCATTCAGCATAAAAGAAAGCGAAGCCAGAAACAATTACCCGACAGCATAGTAAAGAGACTTATTTGAAGATCGCCTTCGCCGTATCGATCGGATGCTCCGCCTGATTTTTAATGTCCACCTCATTTTCGGAGAAAATACTTCCGGCAAAATCGAGAATCTCATTCCCCGGCAGGCTGTCGATGCAGACCGCCGTTCCATTTCCGGTAAACGTATTGTTCAGATAGGAAGGTGCCGTGCCGTAGGCAGAACTCGTACAGAATTTCAGCGCCGTCCCGTTATTGGTAAATGTGCAGGCATCTGCATTGACCCATGCTCCGTTCTGTGCAATTGCCGCGGTATCCCAGCCGTCAAAGCTGCACTCGGAAAGCAGCACCAGACAGTAGGCATTCAGCCCGGTCCCGGATGCTCCTGCAAAGCGGATGCCGTACAGATCCGCATAATTGCCGTTCAGCCCTCGCATACTCACCGTCTCCGTAAAAGTCGTCACGGCATCTCCCTCCGTACTTCCGTAAATGCCAAACACATGATTGCCAAACGTGACCGGCCCGTCATAGGTGACCGCCGGAAGATGCAGATACACCGGCGTATCCGATGGCACCTCCTCCTCGATCGAAGCGAGCAGTGCATTCAGCTCCTCCGTCGTCTCCATCGGCGTATCTTCCGCAAAATAAGTGACCACTTCCTGTTTCTCAATCGAAAGCCGCGTGTGAAGCGAGATCGTATCGCCGTTTTTCATCGTCAGATCCCAGAGAATCTCATTCGTCCCACTGTCAGCCGAATAAGAAATATCAGACGTATACGCTGCATCCGGAAAGCTCGCATTGTAGACCGGCTCCACATACTGCATCTTCTGCGCGCCATCCTGCGGTGCTGCATCGACTTTGCACGATGCGACCAGATCTGAAAACTCCTCACCTGCCAGCTCCCCGCTCGCTTCATCAAAGACATACAGCTGGCACGGAAGTGCGCTCTCCATCCCTTCCGCGATCGTATCCGTCCGCTCGCCCTGCGCATGCCCGGTCACACCATCACCCGCAGAAAAGGACAGCAGGAGTTTATAAGATTTGTCCTTCCCCGGATACACGATCTGCGCACTGCCCTCATACGCCTTTGGCCGGTGATACATAGAGACTGCTGCCCCGGCAGCTGCCACGATCACCAGGACCGTCAGCGTGGTCGCCGCCTTCTTTTTCCACCGCCGCGGTGTCTTTATCTCCTGCTTTTCGGTCTGCACTGCTGTACAGTGCGGACAAAAAGAGGCATCCTCCGGTAACAGATGCCCACATTTCACACATTTTTTACTCATCTTCCCATTTCCCCCTATAAGACCTCCATCAGATGAAGGATATTTTTATATCGTTTGGATGGGTTCACCATCGTACAGCGCTGCACGATCCGTCCCATCCGGCCGGACGCCAGCTTCCGGGACGGATGCTCCCCTGTCAGCATGATATTAAGCAATACGCCGAGCGCATAAATATCCGCCCGTCCATCCGACTGGGAAAGGCCATACTGCTCCGGCGCTGCGAACCCGGTCGTCCCGAGGATCTGCGTATCTTCCTGTGTCGCATTTTTATAGATTCTGGACGCATCAAAATCGATCAGGACGGCCTCCTTCCCACGGATGATGACATTATCCGGCTTCACATCCCGGTGTACTACCCCCATGGAATGCAGCACCCATAAGGCGGAGCACAACTGTCGGGCGATCTGCTTCGCCTCCACCGTCGTCAGCAATCCGCCTTTCAGAATCTCCCCGAGCGTATCCCCCTGTATGTACTCCTCCAGCAAAACGGTCTGTCCGTCCTTTTCGCCCACGTCCATGATCTGTGGCAGATGTGGACAAGAGACCGTAAGCAACCGCTGATAGACCGCACTGCTCCCATAAAAATGCCTGAAAATATAGCGGGTGCCGCTCTCTTTGTGCCGTACCAGCGATACCTGCCCCCGTTCACTTTTTTTCATCACTCTGACCGTATCGTATTCGCTACGGACGGCCTCCAGAAGGCTGTCATAAATCTCCATGTCTTTGAACCTTATCCCTATGCGGTGTGCATATTGTTTTTCCTGCGCATTTATAGTTTAATATACAGATGCCAGGGTCAGAAGCCTAAAGGGCATCTTTTGACCCTGGTGTCATAGATAAAATTATTACCACTTCACAATTCAATCCATTTATTGTAACCTACTAACTATAAATAAGCAAACTCCATCTCTTACACTATGAGATCTCCTGTGCAATCTTGTCGGGATCTGCACAAACAAAAACGGTCGGGGGCCTAACATATGAAAACGAAAAATACAGACGGTCTGCGTCAGGAGCTCATGGATTCTCCGGATCTGACGCAGTTCTTGTCCCAAAATGAAGAACTGTTTGTGGACAAAAGTGTCTCGGAATTATTAAACTACCTGTTCGAAAAAAAGCATGTCTCCAAGGCCGCGCTTGCCAAGCAGGCCGGCATGAGTGAGATCTATCTGCACCAGATCTTCGCCGGAAGGCGGACACCGTCCCGGAACCGGCTGCTCTGCCTGTGCTACGGGCTTGGTGCCAGCATTGAGGAGACGCAGGAGCTTTTACGGCTCTGTGGAATGGCGGAACTCTATCCAAAGCGCAAACGCGACGCCATCATCTACTACGGCCTGCTCCATCAGCTCGACCTGTTCACGATCAATGACCGGCTTTTTGATGAAAATGAAGATACCTTGTGCTGAACGTTCAGACAGCAAAAAGGGGGCTGAAAAAGCCCCCCAGAGACTGTCCGAAAACTCGGATAATCTAATCTGATGAGAAAAAGATTGATATGCTCTTGTGAGCGTTCAATATAAATTAAAATTGCACATTGAAAACTGAATAAAGTACACAGAAATCGTGCATCTATGTTTCAGATATAG
>JAQXGF010000144.1 GCA_029006155.1 Lachnospiraceae bacterium | reverse complement strand
CTACTCTTTCATTATATTCAAAACTGACTTTTGGTCAATATTAAATAAGCACAAGAAAATAGTTGGAACGAATCTTTTTTTGTAATAATTGACTGACAGTCATTTTTAACCAAGTGCCACGTCTAAGATCATCATCACGAGAAACCCAAACGCAGCTCCGATTGTACCGACATTGCTGTGCTCTCCCATCTGGGATTCCGGAATCAGTTCCTCGATGACAACATAGAGCATTGCGCCTGCGGCGAAGGATAACAGATACGGAAGCAATGGCACGACCTGCGCGGCCAGCAGGACTGTGATCGCCCCTCCGATCGGCTCCACCACACCGGAGAGGACTCCCATTAAAAAGGCCTTTGGTTTGCTCATTCCTTCACCTTTTAAGGGCATGGAGATGATGGCGCCCTCAGGAAAATTCTGGATTGCGATACCAAGGGAGAGTGCCAGTGCGCCTGCCATCGTAATACCGCTCCCGCTCGTCACCGCACCTGCGAACGCGACGCCAACCGCCATCCCCTCCGGGATATTATGTAAGGTGACAGCAAAGAGCAGCATCGTTGTTTTTGGCAGACTCGCGGGAATGCCCTCCGGCTTCTCACTGTCCAGATGCAGATGCGGAATCAGCACATCCAGCAACAGCAAAAAGGCAATACCTAGTGAGAATCCGACCGCTGCCGGAAGCCATGCAATCTCTCCTTGCTGCCCTGCCATCTCAATCGACGGCATCAGAAGTGACCAGACCGACGCCGCAATCATGACGCCCGCCGCAAATCCAAGCAGGGCTTTTTCCACCTGCGGTACAATCTCCTTTTTCATCAGAAATACCGTCGCTGCTCCAAGTGAAGTACCAAGAAATGGAATAAATAAAGTAACTGCCTCTTTCATAGACACCTCCTGCTTTCTTTTCTGATTCCCGCAGACAACGGATCATACGCTACGCTGCGGGACGATATTTGATTTTAGAACTGCTCAGAATCAGCCACCACCTGTGCCAGACAAGCCATCCGCCGTATCAATGGAGATTCTTGCGTCATTTTCATTAGTTATAACTAATTTTTATTTAGAATAGCCGATTTATATGATTTTTTCAAGAGAATTTTTACTTTTCGTGGAGGGTTTTTGCTTTAGAGGACGTAAATTTCTGTAAAAAAATTTCCGAAATAACGTATGCTGCTCCGAGAATCTTTTCATTCTCCAATGTCAAACAATTCATCAAATGTAATTTTTAAACAGGTACGCTTACCACCAACAAACACATCATATACAGCTTTCTAAGAAAAAAAGTCAGACACATCATAGTAATGAAAACAGTTATGATGTGTCTGACTCTTTTGTATAGAATTATATTTTAATATTAGAAATAATTCTTAATTTCTTAGAACTTGCCAGCGGTTGCAGCTTCCTCAACGGAAACAGCTACGGAAACGGTCATACCAACCATCGGGTTGTTACCTGCACCGATCAGGCCCATCATCTCTACGTGAGCCGGTACGGAAGAGGATCCTGCGAACTGTGCGTCGGAATGCATACGGCCAAGGGTATCGGTCATTCCATAGGAAGCCGGGCCAGCTGCCATGTTGTCCGGATGAAGGGTACGTCCTGTACCACCGCCGGATGCAACAGAGAAGTACTTCTTGCCAGCCTCAAGGCGCTCTTTCTTGTAAGTACCTGCTACCGGATGCTGGAAACGGGTCGGGTTTGTGGAGTTTCCGGTGATGGAAACGTCTACGTTTTCCTTCCACATGATTGCAACACCTTCCGGAACGCTGTTTGCGCCGTAGCAGTTAACCTTTGCACGAAGTCCCTCAGAGTAAGACTTTCTGGAAACCTCTTTTACCGTGTTGGTGTACGGATCATACTCAGTCTCAACGAAGGTAAAGCCGTTGATACGGGAGATGATCTGTGCAGCGTCTTTTCCAAGACCGTTCAGGATAACGCGCAGCGGCTTGGTACGAACCTTGTTTGCCTTCTCTGCGATACCGATTGCACCCTCAGCTGCTGCGAAGGACTCATGACCTGCAAGAAATGCGAAGCACTCAGTCTCCTCCTCGAGCAGCATCTTACCGAGGTTACCATGGCCAAGACCTACCTTACGGGTATCTGCAACGGAACCCGGGATACAGAATGCCTGAAGTCCCTCACCGATCGCTGCTGCTGCGTCAGAAGCCTTTCTGCAGCCCTTCTTGATTGCAATTGCTGCACCTGTAATGTATGCCCAGCATGCATTCTCGAAGCAGATCGGCTGAATGCCCTTGATCTGATTGTATACATCAAGACCAGCATCCTTTGTAATCTTCTCTGCCTCTTCAAGAGAAGCGATACCATAGCTGTTCAGAACAGCATTGATCTGGTCAATACGTCTTTCATATGATTCAAATAAAGCCATTTTATGTTACCTCCTCAATTATTCTTTTCTCGGGTCAATAATCTTAACAGCATCTGCCACACGGCCATACTGTCCTTTTGCCTTTTCCCATGCAGTGTTCGGATCATCACCCTTCTTGATGAAGTCAGTCATCTTTCCGAGAGATACGAACTGATAACCAATGATCTGATCGTCTGCATCCAGAGCGATTCCGGTAACATATCCTTCTGCCATCTCAAGGTAACGCGGTCCCTTCTTGAGTGTACCGTACATCGTACCTACCTGAGAGCGAAGTCCCTTTCCAAGGTCCTCAAGTCCTGCGCCGACTGCAAGTCCATCCTCAGAGAATGCGGACTGGCTTCTGCCGTAAACGATCTGCAGGAAGAGCTCTCTCATAGCAGTGTTGATTGCATCACATACGAGGTCGGTATTCAGTGCCTCCAGAACGGTCAGACCCGGCAGGATCTCAGATGCCATAGCTGCGGAATGCGTCATTCCGGAACATCCGATCGTCTCTACCAGAGCCTCCTGGATGATACCTTCCTTTACATTCAGGGAAAGCTTACATGCACCCTGCTGCGGTGCACACCAACCTACGCCGTGTGTAAATCCGGAAATGTCCTTGATTTCCTTTGCCTGAACCCATTTTGCTTCTTCCGGGATCGGAGCTGCGCCATGGTGAACGCCCTGTGCCACTGGGCACATTTCTTCTACTTCGCGTGAATAAATCATTTTAAAACTCCTTTCAGCTGTAAATTTGTTTACCCTGTATTTTCTCATAAATCGACAGATTCGTCCAGAGCTTTTTCCAAAAATCTGCAAAGGTTCGGCAAGTATCTCATCCGGATCCCTCTGTCAATTTACAGACGTATGTCATTCCGGTACTTCTGATACCGGGGCTGCAAAAGCCCAAGTACCCACGCGCTGCTGACACGCAGATATCCTGTTCTTTACTAATTAATCGTTGTATCCATTCGGATTCATGGACTGCCATCTCCACGAATCTGCGCACATCTCG
>JAQXGF010000143.1 GCA_029006155.1 Lachnospiraceae bacterium | reverse complement strand
GATTTCAAAAAATGATGGAATTGATGGAACAGGCATAAGCCTCTTTCTTCATCCTGTGTATTTTATTCAGTTTTCAATGTCACAGATGAAGGAAAGGGGCTAAATTTATGCCTAAAAATAAGGTTTTCGGACAGGCTGCGGGGGGGATGATTATCTTACAAAACCGTTTTCATGTGCAGAACTATTAGGAAGAATAAAAGCGCTTATTCGCAGATACCGAAAATATAACGAAGCCCAGAAATATCCCTCAAATGAGTCCCATATCATTCATTCTGGTAACATTCTGGTAAATGAGGAAAATGATACCGTATCCATCAATGGAAAAGAAATAAATCTAACAAGTATCGAATTTCAATTATTATTACTTTTTATCAAACATCCCGGTCGAATTTACTCTACACAGGTCTTATATGAACAAATATGGAACGAACCCTATTTTTACTCATGTAATGGTACAGTGATGGTACATATACGCAAATTACGTAAAAAAATTGAAGAAACACCAAGCAATCCCTGTTTAATTCAGACAGTATGGGGGAAAGGATACAAATTTCATGAAGAAAATCAGTAATTCTCTATATGGCCAACTTATAAAGCATATCATTTTTTCTGCTACATTTTCATTATTTCTGTTTTTCTTTCTGTCTGCCATCTGTGATCATAGCCTTAGTACCTATCTGAAGAAAACAGACTATGATCATCTCTGGCGTTCTGTGCAGATAGAACGTCTGCAGAAATTTGTCACCGATAAACATTTGTCTACAACTGATCTTACTGCCCTCACCCCATATTTAAACTCTTCTCAGATCACCCTTCTTCAGCTTTACGATGGCGAAAAGCTTTTATATGAGTGGGATAATTTCGGTGATAATGATACCGAAAAGGAATCGTCCTATTTTTCTGTATGGCGCGACAGCTTTTTCTTATCTTTCGCTGATATCAATGTTGAAGTATATATTGCCGGTGCAAATGTCTGGAAACTTTATGCAGGAATAAAATTTATCATTTTAGTACTGTGTTTTTTAATTTTCATTTGCGCTCTTCTTATTTTTATCAAGTCAAAGATAAAATATATCCTCATTCTGAATCATGAAATTCAAATACTGGAAAGTGGAGATTTAGATTATTGCATTTCAGTAAAAGGCACAGATGAACTTGGCACATTGGCCAACAGCCTTGATAATATGCGAAAAGCATTAAAAGATCAGGCCCAAAAGGAAGCCCTTGCTGTTCAGGAAAATCAACGAATGATCCGTGAAATGTCTCATGACCTTCGTACACCTTTAACTTCTTTGCTCTTATATACAAAATTTCTTTACGATATTTGCCCTGAATGTAATACGGAAGCCCGAAATTATATTGAAAAAATTGATCTCAAACTTCATCAATTAAAGCAACAGGCCAATCATATATTTGAATATTCTTTAATCAACCGAGAACTAACGTCATCCTTAGATTCCCCTGAATTTTTCAAAGAAGCAATTTATGATTTTTTGTCTTCTTTATCAGAATATCTAACGCAAAATGGTTTTCGGACAAATCTGCATTTTAAATGGGATGAATCAACAGTTTGTATAAATTACGATTATCTTGTTCGCATATTCGATAATATTGCTTCGAATATTACCAAGTATGCCTCTTCAGAGCAAAATATTTATGTTACAACATCTTACGACGATACCTACGAAATATTATCCTTTACAAACACAAAAAAATTGCCTTCTACATTTATTTCCAGCTCAAAAACTGGCCTTATTAGTGTAAAAAATATGATGAAAAAAATGAATGGAAAAATCGAAATTATAAATCAGGAACAATCCTTTTCTCTTCGTCTCTTTTTCCCAAAAACACCCATAAGCCAGCCAGTCTAAATCTTCTTCGAACACTTGATTTCATCAGATATTTTTTTGTTAAGAACTGTTAAGAATCATATAGCAAAAATTTTAAGAACTTGCAATTATATTAAAATTAAACATACAGATGAAAGGAGGGGCGACGCACTTTTAGTCATTAACAAAATAGAAAGCTGGTGAATAAAATGGCCCAAAAAGCGATCCTTACTGTTTTTACAGTTCTATCTCTAATGGGCGCAGCAACCTTTCCATCCTGCGCTGCCAGAGAAGCAGATTCTATTGAAAACAGCAAAAAAGTAAATATCTTAGATAATCTAAATGTCTATGATATTTACACATCTTCTGTTTATCTTAACATGGAAGAAAAAGACATCATTTTAAATTTAAATTTTGATAATACTTTTGATGTTTTACCACTTGGCGAATGGTTTCAGAAAAACGATCTATATGTACTATCTAATTACAAAAATGCAGACGATCTTCTTCTCACTACTTGGGAGCCAAAAGAAACTACTGATTTTACTAAAGAGCAATTAAAATCCTGGTATTCAAATATTGAAATCGGAGATATTGTTCAAATTCATCCTTTAAATCCAAATGATCAAAGTATTATTTTCGACGTTGAGGAAGTCATTGCAGTTAATGAATATGGAAGTTTTATTACTCAACGGATGCAAATCGAAAATCCAGATTTTTTTAACTAACCACATAACAGGAGGATTCTATCATGAAAAAAAATCGTTAAACATCTCTGCTACCTGCTCACAATTCTTTGCTTTATTTCCACATCAAATGTATATGCCGCCACTGAAGAGGACTCACTCTCCACTCCAAAAGTCGGGGATATTTTCATTGAAGAAGATGGCTCAAAAGCCAAAGTAATATCCGTCGAAAATGATTTCACCTATACTGTAGAAATTCTTTCTGACGAGATGCAGTTATTTGGAAAAACCTGTTCTGTTCATTTGCTGGTTAATTACGGTAAGCCAAAAACTGCCATTCGCAATATAGGAACATATACTTATTGTTATGAAACTGCACGTGTGCAGCAAAAAAAATGTACTAAGTGTGGCAAAACTAATTTTTATGAAAGAACTGTCTTAAACAAATATAAACATACTTATAAAAAGGGTAGCAAAACCTGTTCCAGATGTGGCTATGTAAATAAAATTTCCTAATTATAATAATGGCTCAAATCTGAAAGGAAATTAATATGAGAAGACATAAAATAACTGCTTTTATCCTCGCGTGTATTACAGTTTTAACAAGCTTTTCTCCTGCAATTACTTCGATGGCGAAAGATGAATCTTCTGACATCATATGCGGCAAAGCTTCTGTCACTTGCGAAGCACCGATTATTCATGAATTAACTGCCGAAGAGCAAGAAAAAATCAGTTCCGGAGATATTCAACCTGTTGTTGTAAATGATCTTGACGAATACTTAAAAAATTTTGATGCCGGAACAACCGATTTAACTGATTGTATTGAAGACATTCCTACTCCATCCACCCGTGCAACAATGAGTTCAAAGAAGACGATAGGAGTAAATCCTATTCCGGTGCCGCCAGTTTATATTAACTGCGAATTTACATATACCAAAAACAAAGCTCAAGTCGGCTATTACTTTTTCAAAAATGTTTCCAATATTAAGTCTTGGCTTACTGGAATCCGTTTTCCTGTAAACTTTTCGTGGAAGCAGCGACGTGCAAGCAAATCATTTACTTCAACAAGAAGGCATCTAACGATTACATTAACGGGAGTTTTAGATACCTATATCATTGTAAATGGCATAGGCAAAATCTTATCGCAAAACAGAACTTATTCTTTTAATTTCTATCTTAAATCTTAAATAAACTTGAAAATAAGGCTGAAATTTTTTCAAATACTCAGCCTTATTTTCTCATTCGAGTTATCTCATGCTGCAGGAGGGTTCATTTATGAATTACACGTTCAAAAAAATTTTTCTTGCATTCTCCAATACATTAAAGCTTTCATGGAAGGAATATGCCCTGGTATGTGTTTTCTTCTTCTGCCTTCTTTTGGGGCAGGAGGCTTCTGGGATCGCCAGTGGTACGCAATTATATGCGTATGATTATGGTTTCTTTATCCCCTGTATTCGCATTTACCTGAATACGAATCTGCTTCATCTGAATTTTATTGACTGCCTGTGTCAGCCAAATAAGGAGATTGACTGGCTGCCTCAGTATTTCTTCCTTTTTACTTTTGTCTTTTATCTTGTTTTTAGTTTCATCCGCCGAAGTATCGTTTTATTTTTTGCTGAATTCTCCAGACAATATCATAAAAGTTAAAAGTTAGAATTCTGATAAAATCTTGACAAATCCTCCCACTGGCGATACAGTAGTTGAGAATAATTCTTATGAGAAAACAGGCGGGATGAACCTATGAAAAATGTTTTAAATTACCAGACCAGCGAGTATGACTGCGGACCGGTTTCGTTTCTGAACGGCGTCCGCTATCTTTTTGACCGGGAGGAGATCTTTCCGGATATTGTCAAATTTATTATGCTCTATACGATGGACACGTATAATACGAAGGGAGAGCTGTGTCGGCGCGGCACTTCGGCAGCGGCGATGCACTATCTCACCAACTGGATGAATCATTTTGCAGAGACACGCAACTTTCCGATCCACTGTGAATTTCTCTCCGGCGATGTGGTGACGCTCGCTCCGGGGTCCCCGGTGTACGAGGCGCTCAAAAGAGGCGCGGCTGTTCAGATCCGCCTGATTCTGGAATGCCCGCACTACGTCCTGCTGACCGGACTGACCGATGACGGGCGGGCGCTGCTCTTCGACCCGTATTATGAAGAGGAAGACGACCCGGAATTCGACGAGGAATACCGCACGGACGAGATCCACTTCCTTTATGACATGCCAAAGCGCGCGAACCGCAGCGTCTCCATCGAACGGCTGAACCGCACTGGCTCTGATTATTATGAGATGGGCGACCCGGCACTGCGCGAGGCGGTGATCATGGAGCGGACGGAGGCAGAGCCGTGCTTCTTAATTGATCCACATGCAGACTAAACGATACCGGATAACATAAATTTTCCCAGCATCCTCATATTACCCTGAGAAGACAAATATCCGCTTGACTAAATTAACAGAACATATAAAACAAAGGGTATCTCTATGGGCTATATCAGTTCATATAGATACCTTTTTCATATCCATAATAATAGAGTCGGTGAACCATAAAATTATCATATAAACATGGTCACTTCTTCATTACTTTAATTTTCATGGGTAACTTTTCATCTTAACCATATCTTCACACAAAACAAAATAAACAAAAACGCAGCCAGCACAAATACGCCGCCGACTGTCAGGGACGCTTTCAAGGCGAGCCAGACAAGGGAGCGACGCTCCTCTCCCGTCAGCTCGTCCTGTTTTTGTTCTGTGAGAAAGGCATGGAGGTCATCTGCATCTGCACCAGAGTGTCCCTCTCCATCCTGCAGGCGATCTGCTTCGACCGGTTCTGCATACTGAAGGCTCCTCTTTTTCCGACTCTCTCTGTCCGGATCTCCCGGTAATATCTGCCACGGACGTTTTGAATTCCACGGCATCCCGTCGACATCCATGTGCGCGACCGTGTAGTCGGGGAGATCGTCCTGGCGCTGTTTTTTCTTTTTATCTTTCATTTTATCTTTCCTATCATTATATACAATCACTGCCAGTCCTCCATCACAGAAAACTGGCAGTTGAATCACAAGTAAACTCATGTGGGCTAAATTGTTAATTCAGGCAGCTTTACCTGCTCATCTTCTCCTGAGCATGCTCAGTCATACAGATGGCACTTCACAACATGCCCGTTCCCCATATCCTTCGCCTTCGGCTCTTCGGTCTTGCAGCACTCCATGCAGCGGCTGCAGCGGGTGTGGAATTTGCAGCCCTTCGGCGGGTTCGCCGGGGATGGGATGCTTCCTTCCAGAATGATGCGGTTCCGCTTCAGGTCCGGATCCGGCATCGGGATCGCGGAGAAGAGGGCCTGCGTGTACGGGTGCAGCGGATTTGCGAAGATGTCCTCGGTCGCTCCGGTCTCCACAAGACCACCGAGATACATGACACCGATCGAATCGGAGATGTGCTCGACGACGGAGAGGTCGTGGGAGATGAAGAGGTAGGTCAGGTTCCGCTCTTCCTGCAGGGTCTTCAGCAGATTAATGATCTGCGCCTGCACGGATACGTCTAAGGCAGATACCGGCTCGTCGCAGACGACGAATTCCGGATTCAGGGCCAGGGCACGTGCGATACAGATACGCTGCCGCTGTCCACCGGAAAACTCATGCGGGTAACGATCCTTGTGATAGCTCTGCAGTCCGCAGTCGTTCATGATCTTTGTGATATAGTCCTGATACTCGCTCTTCGGTACCAGATTGTGCTCTTTTACGGCCTCGCCGATGATCTCGCCGACCGGGAGACGCGGAGATAAGGAAGAGTACGGGTCCTGAAAGATGATCTGCATCTTCGTGCGCATGTCGCGCATCTCTTTGTGAGACAGGCCATATACATCTTTTCCGTTGAACAATACCTGTCCGTCGGTCTTCTCGATCAGGCGCAGGATCGTGCGTCCGGTCGTCGACTTGCCGCAGCCACTCTCTCCGACCAGTCCCATCGTCGTACCGCGCTTTAAGGTAAAGGACACGTCGTCCACGGCCTTTACCGCTCCGACCTGACGGCCAAACATGCCGCCTTTAATTGGAAAATATTTTTTCAGGTGGGACACCTCGAGGATGTTGTCCGCTTCCTGCATTTTTGTATTCTTATTTTCTGCCATACTCAATTTTCTTCCGATTCTACCGTTCGGAAGCGCCCTCCTTTCCGAGATGTTCGTCCATCAGCCAGCCGGCCTCCGGACGGTCTGCGTACCGGTAGCAGCTGACCTCATGGGTCGGGCTGAGCTTGATCACACCCGGATAGCTGCCTGAGCACTTGTCACAGCAGAGCTCGCAGCGATCCTTAAAGTAACAGTAGTCCGGCATGTTGATCGGGTTCGGCACCTTGCCCGGAATGCTGTAGAGCTTCTCGACCTGCTTGCCGACGACCGGCTTCGAGCGCATCAGTCCGATCGTGTACGGATGCGACGGGGTCTTGAAAATTTCCCGCGCCGTTCCTTTTTCTACGACACGTCCCGCGTACATGACGACGACATAGTCCGCCATCTCCGCGATGACGCCGAGGTCATGGGTGATCAGCATGATCGAGGAATTGATCTTGTCCTTCAGGTTGCGCATCAGATCCAGAATCTGTGCCTGAATCGTCACATCGAGTGCCGTCGTCGGTTCGTCTGCAATGATCAGACGCGGATTGCACGCCAGACCGATCGCGATGCAGATACGCTGCCGCATACCACCGGAAAGCTCATGCGGATACATTTTGTAGACACCCTCACTGTTCGCGATGCCGACGAGCTTCAGCATCTCGATCGTGCGCGCCTTGACTTCCTCCTTGGACATCGATGGATTGTGCAATGCCACGATCTCATTTACCTGCTCCCCGATCCGGAATACCGGGTTCAGGGACGTCATCGGCTCCTGGAAAATCATGGACATCGCATTGCCGCGCAGCTTCTGCATCTCTGAGATCGGTGTGTTGACGATGTTGTAGACCTTCTCGCCGCTGTTGAAGCGGATCTCGCCCTCGACCGTCTGTCCCTGCGGACGCTGTACGAGCTGCATCAGAGACAGGCTCGTGACGGACTTGCCACAGCCGCTCTCTCCGACGATTCCGACGGTCTTGCCCTGCGGTACCTCAAAGGAGACACCGTCCACAGCCTTGACCGTTCCGATATCGGTGAAGAAGTACGTGTGGACATTGTCGAACTCGACGACGTTGTCCGGATTCTTCATCTGGGTCAGATACTCGGACTCCGGTATGTTCTTCCGGTTCCGCTTTTTCTCGATCTCTCCGGTGATCCGGCGGTTCTCCTTGGAGATACGCTTCGTCTCCTTCGAGGAAATATAATTCTCATTTTTCTTTCCAAACAGTCCCATAATCGCACCTACCGTTTCATCTTCGGGTCAAAGGCATCTCTTAAGCCATCGCCCACGAAATTAAATCCAAGCACGGTAATCAGAATCAGGAAACCGGCCGGAATCCATACGAACCAGAAGTTCGTCAGTACATAGACATCATTTACTGCGTTTACGATATTACCCCAGGACGCATACGGGAATTTGACACCCAGTCCCAAAAAGCTCAGGGTCGCCTCCATCAGGATGACATCACCGAGTCCCATCGTCGCGATGACGATCAGCTGTGGGATGACATTCGGGATCAGGTGGCGGAAAATTCTGCGGGATACACGCACACCGGTCGCCTCGGTCGCGATCATAAACTCCTGCTCACGCAAGGAGAGGATCTGTCCACGCACCATACGCGCAATGCCCGGCCATCCGACCAGTCCGAGGATGACACACAGGGCATAAATACGAAGCCGTGGGTCGATTTTATAATAATCCATGATCGAACCGATGATGATGTAAAGCGGCATTGCCGGAATACAGATCACGACGTCTACGACACGCATGAGCAGCGTATCGACCCAGCCGCCAAAGTATCCCGAGCAGCCGCCGATCACGATACCGAGCACGATCTCGATGATGATGACGACAAAGCCGATCATCAGAGAAATGCGTCCGCCATACATCAGACGGGTCAGCATATCCATGCCGTTGCCATCCGTTCCGAGCCAGTGCGCCGTCGACGGCTTGTGATAGGTGTCGTTTACGGTCGTCTCCTTCTGTACACGGATGACATACTGCTGATTCTTATTCTGAAGCTGGTAGGTCACCTCCTCACCAGACTCATCCACCGCAGTAAACGTATCTGCCTTTGCCAGAATCGCCTGCTCCACTGCCTCTTTAAAGTCCAGTGTCAGAAAGCTCCCGGTCGTCTGCGGCGATACGAGCAGATCGGAAATCGTCGCATAGACCTCGCCGTCCTTTGTGATCTCCACAGCACCGTTTTCCAACGTGTTCATCTCATACGTCGCACCCTCACACGTAAAGGAGGTCTCGCCCGCTTCACTCGCCAGCAGTGCTTCCTTTTCAAACGCGTATCCATTTTCAGCATCTTCCTTCGCCGCATTGAATACTTTCTTGGTCGCCAGCGCGATCTCTCCGCCTCCGGAGATCGTCTCTTCTCTTCCGGATTTGCTGATAAAATACGTCGCGCCATCTGCCTCGAAGGTCGTCTCCTCTTTTTTGGATGCCTCCTCGTAGGCTTTCTTGATCGCATCCGTCACTTTCGCATCCCCGATCTCCTTAAAAGAAGATTTGCCTTTCAGGGTCAGCACGGTCGCGATCGGCGTCTGCGCGGAAACGGTGTAAAAATCTTCTCCGCAATTTTCCAGCATGTAGGTCACACCGCCTGCCTCGAAGCTCTCCTGTGACTTATTGACCGCCAGAATAAATTTCTGCTGCGCCGCAGCCGGAAAATCCTGTCCGTCTGCCGGGCGGAAAATGAAATTGCTGTTGTAGCCTGCTCCGGCGTAGTCCTTCCACGTCGCCTCCGTCTTACGGAAGACCTCACTCTCGCCGTATGGGCTCACCATTCCTCCGATGAAGGAGAAAAGAAACATTATAATCAGAATAATCAGTCCGACCATTGCCAGACGGTTGCGGAAGAACCGCTTTGCTACCAGCTGTCCCGGAGAGAGTACCTTTACCCGGCGTTCGTCATCCAGCGCGGTCGCTGTATTTTTATTGTCGCTCATCTGCTCTCTCCTTTCTAGTTGATTCTGACACGCGGGTCAGCCACTGCATACAGGATATCCGCGAGCAGGTTGCCAAGCAGTGTCAGCACAGCAAGAAACGTCATGTAAAACATCGTAAACGGAATGTCTCCCTGTACCAGGCACTGGTAGGATGTGTAGCCGATACCCGGAATCTGGAACAGTGTCTCCGTGATCATTGCACCGCCGAACAGTCCCGGAAGGGAACTTCCAAGGATCGTGATGATCGGGATCAGCGTATTGCGGAACGCATGGTGGTAGATGACCTTCTTCTCCGGCAGTCCCTTCGCCCGCGCGGTACGGATGTAGTCGGCATTGAGCACTTCGAGCATATTCGTGCGGGTGTAACGCATCAGGGAACCGACGCTGACAATCGTCAGGGTCACGATCGGAAGTACCATATGCTTCGCCATATCGAGTACCTTGCCGACACTTCCATAAGTCTCATGCATACGCCCGACGATGCCGTACAGGTCGAACCAGCCGAGGTTGATCGAGAAGATCCATTTCAGGATCGTCGCGAAAAAAAACGTCGGCAGAGAGATCCCGATCAGCGCGAATACCGTCACCGCATAGTCCGCCTTGCTGTACTGCTTCGTCGCGGAAATGATACCGAGCGGAATCGCAATCAGTATCTCCAGAACAAATGCCACCGCACTTAATGCAAACGAATACCAGATGACATTTGCAAATTTCTCCGTCACCGGCTGCGTCCATACCCAGGACTCACCAAAATCGCCGTGGATGGCATCCCCCAGCCATACAAAATAGCCCTGTAATACCGGTTTGTCCAGTCCGTAAGAGGCATTCAGATCTGCCAGAAGTTCCTCATATGGCTTTGCCCCCTGCTTCTGGGACATCGCCATCGCCTTTCCTTTTACATAAGAAGTCGGCAGGCTGCGCTCGATCGAGTAAATGATCAGTGATACAAAAAACAGAATCACTACGCCAAGCAGCACACGCCGTATTACAAATTTTTTCATGCAATCGCTTCTCCTTTCCGGTCTTTTCTGTCGCTGATCGGAATGCCTCAGCGCACCGAAATCTGGTTGGCTCGCTGAGGTATTCCGACCACAGACGCTCAATTCAGGGAGGATTCTGTTGTACGCGATATAGCGTACAACAGCCCACCATATGGTGGGCTGCCGTCCCTTTTTATGTGACAGCCTGTTCTGCGTAAAACCTGTGCGCAGTCCTGCTGTCTGCTGCCGTTTCCGTCAGTTAGTTCATCTCCATATTTTCTACATCGCCGTACCAGTTGTAGTAGGTCGTTACATCCGGAGTGAAGGTATCCGCATTGATACGCTCTGTGCTGTAAATGACACAGTTCTGTCTCTGGTATACCGGAATCTCTACACCCCAGTCAAGGATGATGTCCAGGCACTGCTTGTATACGGACTTCCGGTACGCCTGATCCGAAGTCGATCTTGCGTCGATGATATCCGCATCGAGTGTCTCATCCGCGATGTGATAGTAGTTGGAAGTGCCCTGTGTGCTGTGATAGATCTGAACCATATCCGGATCCAGAGTCGCCTGCCATGCTGCACACCACAGTTCACTCGTACCTGCGTTGTTTGCATCCCACATAATATTTGCGTCTGTTACATCGTTGATCTCAAGGTCGAAACCGATGGTCGCCAGCGCTGCCTTTGCATCCGTCAGGATTGCGAAGGACGGATGGTCGCCGGTGCCGTCTGCGCCGATCATTACTTCATAAGAAAGCTTTGCGCCGTCCGGAGCTGCGGTCATCTTGCCGTCATCCCCGAAGGTGTAGCCTGCTGCCTCGAAGAAGCCCTTGGAAGCTTCCAGTGCTGCTGCGAACTTCTCGTCGTCGGTCATGTCATCGGTGTAGATCGGATTACCGTCTACATCCTTGGAGTAGGCCACCTCATAGTCTGCGTCAGACTTCTGCGGTGCTGCCCAGGAAGTATTGGAGATCGGGTAGTTGATGACTGCTGCTGCATCTCCATAATAAGAATCGATCGTCACATCACGGTATACAGCCAGTACGGTCGCAAGTGCCTTTCTCAGGTTCTTGGAAGCATCGCTGCCTGCCTCACCGCCTACATTTACGGTATCTGCATTGATGCCGATGTAGCCGTAGCCGAGGTTGTCTACCAGGCTGGTGTTGATGCGGTCGCCGTTCAGCTCACCGTTGGAGTTGATGCTCTTGATCTGCTCAAATGCAGATTTGCTTCCGCTCGGATCTGCCAGGTCGATCGTACCCTGCTCTACGCCCGGGATAAAGTCTGCATCTGCGGACTCTCTCAGCTGTATATTCTTGATCTTCGGCTCGCCCTTGAAGTAATTCTCATTTGCCTCAAGGTAAACGGTCTTGTTCTCATACTTTACAAACTTGTATGCGCCTGCGCCCATCGGCTCTGTCGTCTTCTCACGCACTGCGGAGAGGTCGCCTCTCGTAAAGCCGAACTGATTGTTGTCGTAATCGTACAAGGCCGGATCGCCGTAGTAGTTCAGCGGGCATACGATAACGCCAAGTGTATAGATCGTCGTCGCATCGAATCCGTCTGTCGTTACCTCTACCTCATAGTCGCCGAGCTTCTTGATACCCTCGATATTCGCTACCTCTTCGCCCTCGCCTGCAGCGGTCTTCTGCGCTACGAGGTACTCCTGTGCCAGCTCTTTTACCGTATCATCAAAGTACGCTTCATCGCCGTATGCAGTTGCCAGAGCGACATAATCGGTACCGTAAGCATCGAGCACTTCGCTGATGATCGTATCGCGGTCCTTGCCTTCTACACTGTAGTTCTCGTCCGGGCTGTAAAGCAGTCCGAAGAACTCTGCACCGCTGTTGACACCGTAGTCTGCAGAATAGTCTTCCCATACTTCATCTGCCCAGTCATACTCAGATTCAAGCAGTGCGCGCATCGCATCCTTTACAGGAGTGGCCAGCTCCTCCGGCATCTCAGCCAGGGCTGCTGTCACATCATCTTCTGTCACGGAATCCGCCGCGGTGGAGTTCAGGCGGTAATTCTGAAGTCCCTTAATCGGTACTCCGCTGAAAGTCGTATATCCGTCATAATCCATATCTGCGTAAACGTACATGGAGAAAATCACATCGTCTGCAGTCAGCGGTGTGCCGTCAGAAAATACGACGTCGTCACGCAGTTTGAAATCGTAAACCGTATTATCCTCATTCTCAGTAACCGTCACATTCGCCAGTGTGTGGTAGGTGTAATCGGTACCATTATAAGCGATCGTCTCCCCCTCCGGATTCGCACCATTGTAAATGATGCTTCCTGCGCGGTCATTCTCAAGCAGGTACAGACCAGTCAGATTCACGACGGTCTGATCCGGTACTGCCTCCGCAAAGAACGCACTGAACTTCTGGGAGAAGTTCTGGCTCCCTACTACGAGTGGAGTGCCACCCTCTGTCGTGTCTGCCGCAGCTTCGCTGCCGGCCTCTGTGGTCACTTCGCTGGCTGCTTCGGTCTCTTCTGCGCATGCGCTCATGCTCATTCCAAGTACCATCGCACCCGCCATGATCAGTGACAGAACCTTTTTCATTTTCATATCATGTCCTCCTTCTTTTTTGTGACTTATTTTTCGTCCTTTCCTTCACAATAAGCACCTTTATACTATAACATTTTTTGAATATATTTCAATGGACAATCTATGCAGGAAGTCAAGAAAACGGAATTTTTGTATATTTTTGCCTGCATTTTTAACGTTTTTTTAGCATTTTTGTCAGCTTTTGGGAACTTTCCCTTTGTTTTGTCCTTCTGTTGCGGACATTTCCTTTTCTTCGCGGACAGACGCATGTACCTTCCAGCTCTTTGCCGCGCAGAGCAGGTTCAGAACCGCCAGGACCGCCGCATTTCCTGCAAAAACAGCCTCACTTGCCACCGAACCAGGCGTGGCCCCACCGACCAGTACGAGAATATCCGCGAGGAAAACCGCGTTGGCCAGCACCGCCCCGGCCACAAAGCTGCGCAGCAGACGGCGGAACGACTGCTCATACTCTGAACGGCGCAGGTGGCTTCGGTGTGCTTCCGGAATCTGCACCTGCGGATCTTTCGAGGTAGCAGAATCTGTGGAGACATTTCCCGTTCTGGGCGGTTTCTCCAGTCGCTTTCCGATCCGGTACAGCTTCACACTCCCCATCCACCCATATAATAATGGAAGAAACAGCGCCACAAACGGCAGCAGGATCCAGAGGATCCGGCTCCCGGCATTGTTGAGGGAAAGGCCGAGCACAAACTGCACCGACATCACAGCAAGGCAAATCCCAAAAAAACGGGCCGCTCTCTTTAAATCATCTCCGGTCAGCGTTGATTTATACCAGTTTCCGGTATATTCATAACCACCCGCAGCCTTCCGGTAATCTTTTCCATATTTTTTCAAAATTTCTTCCTTTCTAATTCTGAAATTGCTGCAGATCTGCATCCTCGCCGACGACGATCAGCACTTCATTTTTCTGAAGCGGCGCATCCGGGTCGATCCTGACACGCATCTCATCTCCGTCCTTGATCCCGACGACGTTGAGGTGATACTTTTCCCGGATCCCCAGCGCGCGGACGCTCTTTCCGCACCAGGCAGCCGGCACCGCCATCTCCACAAGGCTGTACTTTGGAGAGAGCTCGATCCAGTCTGCAAAATTATCTGCCACGATATACTTTGCGACACGCCGCCCCATCTCGACCTCCGGGTACATGACGCGGGTCGCGCCGACCTTTCGGAGAATCTTTTCATGCATCTCATTTTTGGCTTTTGCCATAATTTTAGGAATACCCATCTCATGGCACATCATCGTAGTCACGATGCTCGCCTCCAGGCTGTCGGTGACCGCCACGATCGCCCCGTCCAGATTTTTCATGCCGAGATCCTCGAAGATATCCGGATCCTCGACATTTGCACAGATGGCGTAGCTGACCTCATCCGCAATATCTTCGATGACCTCCGGATCCCGGTCTACGACAATCACCTCACAGCCACGGCTCTGTAATGTCACTGCAATACTTCTTCCAAAACGGCCTGCGCCGAATACTACATACTGTTTTTTCATGCTGCCTCCTGTTCTGCGCCCCTATAGACTCATCCATGCTACTTTGCTGCAGAATTCTACCTGCGGAGTCGCTTCGCGATTTTCTCATAACTATATCATACATGCGCTTGTATCACTGTGGAATATTTCATTATCCAACCATGATCCGCTCTTCCGGAAGCTTCCGGCCTCTCCCGTGCTTCTTATACCGGGATGCAAAGAGCAGCGCCAGCGTCACCGGGCTTAAGCGTCCCATATACATGAGCACGATGATCACGAATTTCCCGGCAGTCGTGAGCACCGGCGTCAGTCCGGCGGTCAATCCGACCGTTCCGACTGCAGATACGACTTCATAGAGTGCCGTGATCAAACTGGTGTGCTCCAGCACGAGAATCGCCATCGTCCCCGTGAGCACGGCAGTCCCTGCGACTGTGAGCACGGAAAATGCCGTCCGCACATTTGCCGCCGGCATCCTGCGCCGGAAGCATTCCGTATCTTCCGTACCCTTGAGCACCGACCAGCAGGTCAGATACAGGATCGCGACCGTCGTCGTCTTGACACCACCCGCGGTTCCTCCCGGACACCCTCCGATAAACATCAGAATACACGAGAGCAGCTGCGACTGTGGCAGGAAGCGATCCTGCGGAACCGTAAAAAATCCCGCCGTCCGCGTCGTCACCGACTGGAACATCGCCGCCAGCCATTTTTCTCCGACCGGCATCGCGCCTAAAGTCCCCGGATTCGAATATTCCATGCAGAAAATCCCGACCGTACCGACCGTAAACAGGGCAATCGTCATCACGAGCGCGAGCTTCGTGTGCAGCTTCAGCTTCTGGATCACCCGTCGGAGCGGATATTCCCGATGATACAGACGCGATGCCGCCAGCATCAGGTCTCTCCACACCAGAAATCCAAGCCCACTCACAAGAATAATCAGTATCGTCACTACATTCATATATGGATCTGCGACATACTGCTGCAGGCTCGTCTCACCGAGAATATCGATACCCGCATTGCAAAAGGCCGAGATGGCATGGAAGATGGCATACCAGATGCCACGCAGCAGACCGTACTGTGGGATAAAGCGCACGGCATAGAGTACCGCCCCACAGCCTTCTACAAAAAACGTACCGCGGATCACATAGCGCAGCAATACGACGATCCCGGTCATCGAGTGCAGGTCATAGCTGTCCTGAATCATGACCCGACTGCGGATCGTGATCTGTTTCTTTAAAATAAGAAATGCTCCCATCGTACAGGCGATGATGCCAAGCCCGCCAAGCTGAATGAGAATCAGCAAAATCACCTTCCCAAGCAGTGTAAACTGCGTCGCAGGGACGATCGTCACAAGTCCGGTCACACACACGGCCGAGCATGCGGTAAACAGCGCATCGATAAAGCGCAGCCAATGTCCATCCGCATTGCAAAATGGCATCGAGAGAAGGATTCCTCCCGCGAGGATTGCCAGTGCAAATCCCGTCACCATGATCTGCGATGCCGTCATATGGGCTTCGATCCGTTGAAAAACCTGTTTCATGCGTCCGGGGACGCGATCCATCCACCATGCATCCCGCTTCTTCATATTCCCTCCATGTCAGAACAGGCGGCAGCCCACAATCCCTTCCGTGAGCCTGCCGCCCGATTTCTTCGACTCAAGGCAAACTGCATGCTCGCCCTGAATTATTTTTCCCTTTTTGCGGATTTCGTTGATCCCTGTTTACCGTTTATTGTCTTACACAATCAAATACTCCACCGCAAATAACGAAATGTCAACATTTCTCACTTCCCAACTCCGCGCTGACGCACGATCTCAAATGCCAGTACGCCGGTCGCCACCGATGCATTTAAGGAATCGATATCTCCCTTCATCGGAATCGACGCGGTGAAATCACATTTTTCCTTTACAAGGCGGCTCACACCGTCGCCCTCATTGCCGATCACCAGTCCAATCGGCCCGGTCAGGTTCTGCTTATACATGACCTCTCCGTCCATATCTGCGCAGACAAACCAGATACCTTCTTTTTTGAGCTGATCGATCGTCGCGCCAAGGTTCGTCACACGCGCTACCGGCGTGTAGTTCAGCGCACCTGCGGATGTGCGTGCAACCGTCGCAGTCAGGCCGACTGCACGGCGCTTTGGAATGATGACACCATGTGCCCCCGCAAGATTCGCAGTACGGATGATCGCACCGAGGTTGTGTGGATCCTCGATGTCATCCAGCAGGATGATGAACGGATCCTCGCCCTTTTCCTTCGCTTTTGCCAGAATATCCTCTACTTCCGCATACTCGTAAGCCGCCACATAAGCAATGACGCCCTGATGAATGCCCGTCTGGGAAATCTGGTCGAGACGTTCCCGCGGCACAAAGTCCATGATCGTCCCACAACGCTTTGCCTCACGCTTGATCGTCTGGATCGGGCCATCCTGACAGCCGTCCTGAATCATCAGACGGTCGATCGTCTTACCGGCGCGGAACGCTTCGAGCACGGCATTGCGTCCCTCGATGATCCGTCCGTCTTCCGGAGTCTCTACGCCATCTGCATCTGCCGTTGCCAGATACTCAGTGCTTCTCTCATACTTCTGCTTCCGGAACTCTTTCCCGGCTGCCTGTCCATGTCTTCCATAAGACTCCATCCGGTCGCTTCCGGTACGTTCTTTTCTCGCGCCATAGCCTTCCGACCGGCCTCTTCCGCCGTGCGTTTCTGCCCGGTCCCTTCTTCCGCCGTATGACTCGGCTCTTCCCATGCCGCTATCCCGCTTCTCCGGTCTGCGTCGGCTTCTGTCCTGATCTGTTTTTCTCATATCTTCTCTCTTTTCTGCCGCCTTTTCCACGCGGCTGCCATCTGTGCCCTCCAAACGAGCGCACTTTCATTTCTACTTTGCCTGCAGCGCTTCGATGCCGTGCGCGATCAGGGCGTTCATTCTCTCATACTCTTTTTGCAGATACAGGTATCCGACCAGCGCCTCGAATCCGGTCGCCTTCAGATACTCCTCCATGCTCGCATTTTTCGCCTTCGTGTACGGCTTGGAATTGCGGCCTCTGCGGTAGATGCTCTCTTCTTCCTCGGTCAGCTCTTTCAGAAGCGCATCCATCATCTTCGCCTGTGCCTTTGCGCTGACGTAGCCCGTCACCTTGCGGTGCAGCTTCTGCGTCTGCATGTTCGTGCGCTTGACGCAGATCGTACGGATCACCATTTCATAGACTGCATCCCCCAGATACGCCAGTGTCAGCGGGGAATACAGCTTCCAGTCTTTAGAGGACAGCCCGAATACGGTATCCAGGCTGTCCTCCAGAGAAATTATGCTCTTTTCCATTTTACTCCTTCTCTCGTATCGAGAAGTGTGATGCCTTTTTCCAGAAGCTCGTTGCGGATCTCATCGGCACGTGCAAAATTCTTTTCCTTGCGCGCTGCCTGACGCTCCTCGATCAGCTTTTCAATGTCCGCATCCAGCAGTTCTTCCTTCGGCTCTGCGATCAGTCCCATGACGTCCATCAGCTGCAGAATCTCATCTCTGAGCAGCTTTGCAAACGCACGGGAACTGCTCTCATTTACATTGCTGTTCGCAAATTTGACGAGTTCAAAGATCGCAGCAAGTGCATCGGCCGTATTGAAATCATCATCCATTGCCTCTTCGAACTTTTTCCGGTATTCCGGAACGCCTGCTGCCAGCTGCTGCTCTGCCTCGCTCATCGCCTCTGCCTGAGCATGCTCTTCGGTATATTTCAGATTCGCCACGGCATTGCGGATACGCTCCAGCGCATTCTTGGAAGACTCCATCAGCTCCGCACTGAAGTTGAGCGGACTTCTGTAATGTGCGTTGAGCATGAAGAAACGCAGTACCTGCAGATCGTACTTCTCGGAAATCTCGCGCACGGTAAAGAAGTTTCCAAGTGATTTGGACATCTTGCGGTTGTCAATGTTCAGGAATGCATTGTGCATCCAGTACTTGGAAAAAATCTTGCCATTGCAGCACTCACTCTGCGCAATCTCATTTTCGTGATGCGGGAAGATCAGATCCTCTCCGCCTGCATGGATGTCGATCTGCTCGCCAAGGTACTTTTTCGACATGACGGAACACTCGATATGCCAGCCCGGACGGCCATCGCTCCACGGAGACGGCCAGGACGGCTCGCCTTCTTTTTTCGGCTTCCATAGAACGAAATCCAGCGGATCCTCCTTCTGGTCCTCACCGGTCACGAGAAGGGAACGGTTGCCTGCGCGCAGGTCATCCAGATTTTTATGCGAAAGCTTGCCGTAGTCCTTGAACTTTCTGGTACGGAAGTAGACCGTACCATTCACATTGTACGCATAACCCTTGTCGATCAGCGTCTGGATCATGTCGATCATGCCGTCGATCTCCTGCGTTGCGAGCGGATGCGTCGTCGCCGGCTTCACATTCATGCCAGCCATGTCTTTTTTGCACTCTGCGATGTAGCGCTCGGATATCTCCTGTGCACTTACGCCCTCTTCATTGGCCTTCGCGATAATTTTATCGTCTACATCGGTGAAATTCGATACGTAATTTACTTCGTACCCGCGGTATTCCATGTAGCGGCGCACCGTGTCAAAGACAATCATCGGGCGTGCATTGCCGATATGAATAAAATTGTAAACGGTCGGTCCGCACACGTACATGCGTACCTTGCCCGGCTCGAGCGGAACGAACTCTTCTTTTCTCTTCGTCTCTGTATTAAAAATTCTCATTTTGCTGTCCCTTTCCTATGAATTCAGAATTCCCTTTTTCCTGCCTGTAACCTAGTCTAAGCAACTTGTGCAGCTTTGTCAATTCTTTTCTCAGTTTCGCTGACAGCCGCCGCAGCCGGCACAGCCAGAAGATACCATCCTGGAATCTGCCACACCATCGAGCAGCGGCTGCAGCAGGCACACTGCCTGCGCGGAAATCCCTTCTCCACTTCCGGTAAAGCCAAGTCCTTCCTCGGTCGTCGCCTTGATGTTGACCCGATCCTCCGTAAGATCCAGTGCACGGGCCACATTTTTCTTCATTTCTTCCATATAAGGAAGCAGCTTTGGCCGCTGCGCGATGATCGTCGCATCGATATTCTCGATCACAAAGCAGTTCGCATCCAGCAACCCTTTGACCGCCTCCAGAAGCTTCACGCTCGAAGCCCCCTCATACTTCGGGTCGGTATCCGGGAAATGCTTCCCGATATCCCCAAGTGCCGCTGCTCCGAGCAGTGCATCCATGATCGCATGCAGCGCCACATCTGCATCCGAATGCCCGAGCATCCCTTTCTCATACGGGATCTCCACCCCACAGAGAATCAGTTTTCTTCCTTCTACCAGGCGATGTACGTCATAGCCCATTCCAATTCGCATTTTTTCTCCTCATTCTGCGGACATTCTGATCCGCCTGTTGACTGCTCGGATGTGCCCTTACAGCCTCATTTGCCACAAGTCACATCCACATCGTTGATTCCTTATACCCGGTATCTGATCCCCGGATGCATAAAGCAGACATTCGCAAGCTGCTTCCGTATCATTCATTTCTTACCCGCGCAGCTCCCGAATCTTCTTCACCGCTTCCGCCGTCAGCTCCCGGATCTTCTCAAACTCGCCGGCCTGGATCAGGTCGCCCTTTACCATCCAGCTCCCACCGCAGGCCACGACCGCCTTGCAGCTTAAGAACTCGCCAAGATTCGTTTCATTCACGCCTCCAGTCGGCATAAATTTCAGTCCGACAAATGGTGCCGCGAGTGCTTTGACCGTCGCTGCTCCGCCAAACGGAACCGCCGGGAAAAATTTGACTACATCCAGCCCGCGCTTTACTGCCTGTATGACCTCGGACGGGGTCACACAGCCCGGAAATACCGGAATCTCCCGCTCCAGACAGTAGTCTACGACCTCCGCGTCAAAGCCCGGGCTCACGATAAATTTCGCACCCGCCTGTATGGCATCGTCTACCTGACCGGTCGTAAGCACGGTCCCCGCCCCGACCAGCATATCCGGGCAGGCTTCTGTCATCTGCCGGATACTCTCTTTTGCCGCAGCCGTCCGGAACGTCACTTCTGCGCACGGCAGACCACCTTCCGTCAGCGCCTTTGCCAGCGGTACCGCATCCTTTGCATCTTCCAGCACGACGACCGGCACCAGTCCAAGTACTGCGATCTGTTCTTGCACTGCATGTTGCTTTTCCCGCATTTTATCCCTCTTTTCTTATGGTCAATTTCAAAAATCCAGATACGCACCCTTCATCGGTGACGTCGCATGCTCACTGAACAGCCGGAGCACACCGCGCTTGTACTTCTGCTCCTTCGGCTTCCATGCCGCGCGGCGCTTCTGCAGCACCGCATCGATCTCCTCCGGTGTCTTCCGCTCACCTGCGATGCCGATGATATTCAGTTTTCGTGCAAATACATCGATCTCGATCAGATCACCTTCTTCTACGAGCGCGATCGGTCCGCCGTCCGCCGCTTCCGGGCTGCAGTGTCCGATCACCGGGCCGGTCGAAGCGCCCGAAAAGCGTCCGTCTGTAATGAGCGCAATGCTGCGCCCCAGCTCCGGGTCGCTGCTGATCGCCTCCGATGTATAGAACATCTCCGGCATGCCGCTTCCCTTCGGCCCCTCATAACGGATAAATACCGCATCGCCCTTTTCTACTTTATGATGAAGCACTGCGTCCAGGCATGCTTCCTCGCTGTCAAATGGGCGCGCACGCAATACAGCCTGATACATCTCCTTCGGGCAGGCCGTATGCTTGATCACCGCGCCTTCCGGAGCCAGATTGCCCCGCAGTACGGCGATGCTTCCGTCCACCCCGAGCGCTTTGTCGTATGGGCGGATCACATCTTCCTTTGTGACATGGCATCCATAGCGCGCATTGAACTGCTCCATCCATCCGGCACAGCGCTCATAAAATCCATTCTTCTTCAGCTCGTCCAGATTCTCTCCGACGGTCTTACCGGTCACGGTCTTTGCATCCAGATGCAAATGTTCCCGGATCTCTTCCATGATCGCCGGGACGCCACCCGCATAGTAGAAACACTCTGCCGGCCAGCGTCCTGCCGGCCGTACATCGAGCAGATAATGCGCTCCCCGGTGCAGCCGGTCAAACGTATCGCCGGTGATCTCAAGTCCCAGCTCATGTGCGATCGCCGGAAGATGCAACAGGCAGTTCGTGCTGCCGGAGATCGCCGCATGCACGAGAATCGCATTCTCGAAGCCGTCCATCGTCACGATGTCAGACGGGCGCATCCCTTCCTCGCGTGCCATCTCGACCGCACGCCGTCCCGCCTGCTTTGCAAATGCGAGCAGATCCGGGCTCGTCGCCGGCATCAATGCCGAACCCGGCAATGCCAGGCCGAGCGCCTCCGCCATGATCTGCATCGTAGATGCCGTCCCGATAAACGAGCAGGCTCCACAGCTCGGGCAGGCATTTTCTTTTGCCCAGGCAAGGCGTGCCGCATCGATCTCCCCGCGCTGGTACTGCGCGCTGTACATACCGAGCTGTTCTAATGTGAGCATCTCCGGACCCGCATTCATCGTACCGCCCGGAACAACAATCGACGGAATGTTCAGGCGACACAGTCCCATCAGATTGGCCGGCATCCCCTTGTCACAGCTCGCCAGAAATACCCCGGCATCTGATACGGTCGCACTGCCGTGGATCTCGATCATATTTGCGATCATCTCCCGGCTCGCCAGTGAAAAATTAATACCATCCGTCCCCTGGCTCTCTCCATCGCAGATATCCGTACAATAATAGCGCGCACCAAATCCCCCTGCTTCTGCAATGCCCTCCCGCACTGCATCCACAAGGACATTCAGATGCCCGCTTCCCGGATGACTGTCTCCATAGGTGCTCTCTACCAGAATCTGTGGCTTCGACAGATCCTCCGGCTTCCAGCCGGTACCGATCCGCAACGGATCCAACTCCGGTGCCAGTTCCCGCATCTTCTGACTCTTCAGACAACTCATAAAAATCTCCCTCCTCCATATCTATTCCTGAACGTTACACCCTGTGGCACCCCCACAGCAAAGACGCAGAAATGATCCAGACTGCGTATCTGTTGCCCGTAAAACCCACAGAATCCAAAAAAGCCCGCAATCGAAATTGCGGGCTTCTGCAGTAGCGGAAGGGAGATTCGAACTCTCGACACTACGGGTATGAACCGTATGCTCTAGCCAACTGAGCTATTCCGCCATATTTAATTGGTATGGGGCCTATAGGGCTCGAACCTATGACCCTCTGCTTGTAAGGCAGATGCTCTCCCAGCTGAGCTAAGACCCCATATAGCGAAGTGTGATTTGCTTTACCGCTCCTCAACTTGCTTCGCTATTATAATATGAATTGTAGTGAATTGTCAAGCAAATTTTGAAAATTTTTTCGAGAATTTTTTATCGGGCATTTTCCGGTCTGAAAAGCCTTTCCGGAAACGGTCTGCCACTCACGTCCGACGGAACTGCGCGCCGCGCTTCCGGTTCGCCGCAAGTGCTTCCTTCCACTCTACCCGATATACGAGGCCGTGCAGTACAAAGCTCATCATCGCTCCGCAGACGACATCGATCACCGAGTGCTGATCCAGCAGTACCGTCGATGCGCAGATCAGAACCATGATCACAAAATGGACAGTGATCGTCAGCTTCCGGTGCTTCAGATGGTCGAGGCTGCATACAGCCTGGAAGATCATCACCGTATTCATCACATGGATGGACGGACATACATTCGTCGGTGTGTCGATGGCACGCAGATAGCGGACCATGTTATACAGAATTCCGGTCTCATGCGGGTTCTGCGACAGCCGCAGATTCAGTCCGGTCGGAAATACATAATAGATCACCAGACAGATTGTGAGACCCGAAAATACCATCAGGCAAAGCTTCTTATAATCTTCCCATCCGCGGCGTTTAAACCAGATAAAAGTACCTGCCACATATGGGAACCAGAATACATATGGAATGATAAACGCCTCGCAAAATGGAATCATCTCATCCAGCTTACAATGAATAATATACTTCGGTACGATATTCTGCTCCAGCCACTCAAATACCGTAAGATAAAAAGCCAGATACAGCAATGCGATCATATATGGATATCGTTTAAACCAATTTTTAATCTTCTCGATCCTCTCGTTCATATTATCCCCTCATTGCAGCGCCATACACCGGACGCATTTTCTGCACTCCAAACGGACTTTCCGATCCGCTCCACGACTCGCTCATAGCACGCATGGCATCATAGCATTTTCCCATCCGCAGCGCAACGCTATTTTCGTTGAAATTCGGAAGGGATTTGAAACTTTTTTCATTCAAAAATCACAAGACCACTACTCTTCGGTATCCTTTACATACGTGCCGATCAGCGGAGAATCTGACGCATCATAATCCTCCTCGCTCGAAACAGATACATCGACGAGTGTCCCGTTGATATTGAACACGATCACATAATGGTCGTCTCCTTTGTATACCGCCTGACTGCCGCGCACATCCGCAACTCCGGAAATCCCGGCCTCTGCAAAAGCAAAGGAAATCTGGGTATCCCCTGTCATCGCAATCGTCAGCGTCTCGTCGTCTGTGACATAGGTACCACTCCAGATGTCATCTTCTTCCGTCTCGCTCTCTGATTCTGTAGCCGACGTATTCGATGCCGCACCGGAAGTCTGTGCCGTCTGTGTCCCATCTGCTGCGGTAGCCGCCGACTCTGACTGGGCAGGTGCTGCAGCGGTCGCATCCGAGGAGCTTCCGCTTCCATCCGTCGTACTGATCGCCGTACCGTTCACGCTCTGTGTACCGGAAACGGTCTGAAGCGGCTCTTCTGTCTGTACTTCTGTGCCTTCTTTTATCGTATCGTTTTTGGCTGCGGACTGCTGATCCGACTCCTGCTCTGACGAGCTGCAGGCGGTAAGAATCATAACACCTGCAAGAGCCAGCGCCGCAAATGCAGCTACTTTCTTCTTCATCATGCCACTCTCCTCCATCCAGCGGATGTCACAAATCCGCTTTACTACTCATGTCTCTCTCCTTGCCCCGCTATTCTAACACGTTTCGGTTCCTTTGTCATAAAGTTTCGTGTTTTTTAAGAAATACGCGTTCTTCCGTCATGCCTCCGCCTGCACTTCGTTATCATATACAGGATCCTCAAAGGAGCATGCTTCCCACGGAAGTTTCTTCCGGATCTTTCTCACTCCGTGATGCAGCCGCAGCCGGTGAAATGCCTCCTGCGGATCCGCAGAAAAAAACTGCAGCAGCACACTGCAGTCCACCATACCCCAGCGATATCCTTGCTGATAGTTCTGATAGCTGCTCCACCAGTAATCTCCCATCCGCCGGACGTAGCCAAGACTTAAGGGAAGCCGGTGTACGGCTCTGCACCTTCTGGCAAATTCAGGCATGGAACGGACCGCCTCTATACGCTGCACATGCAGCCACCGCGTCCCTTCTGCATCCGGAAAGCCTTCATAGATCTTCCAGAAGCGCTCTATGACATGTTCCTGCAAGCGCTGCAGCGTGTACATGTCTTCCGCCTCTGTAATAAAATATGCGGCATCATCGGTAATACAGAACGCATATACCGGGCAGCCGCAGGCTCTGTGCGCACTAAGAAGCAGATCCAGCAGGTGCTTTTTATTGCGCTCATCTGCGAGCAGCAGCGTACTCCCCTTCATTCCATAACAATAAATATCAGACATACCTTTCCCCTTCCCGGTGAAGAGCTCCTCCTTTGGCAGTTCTGCCTGTCTCTTCCCATCCCGCTTATCGTATCACATATGCATACCATTTTCAACATATTGTTTCAATAAGTGTCATTTTATTTTTTACAGAAATGGCACCGCTTTCAGATCCAAAAAAAGAGACAAAATGCGACAATTTGTGTCACATTTCGTCTCTTATCGTGCTGATTCGCGCAGGTACTTCTTCCTGCCACGCGTAACCGTTATCCTTCTCCTTGTGTCCCGGAAGCCGTCACGGTCCCGTCGCTGTTTACGGTCACTCCATAGTCTGCGCTCATCGTATTGAGCCGGTCAATGATCGATGTGCTGGCCTCCCCTTCCGTCGGGGTCGGCTGGTAATCATTATAGCCTGCCGTCGAAGAAATGCTGCACGGCACTACCGTCGCGGCAGCATCCGACTGCACCTCGCCTTTTTCGATCGTAAAGGTCTGCTGAAAAATCATGGTATCCATATCAGACGGCGCACTGTTGCCGCCAAAGCAGAAATTGCCAAGGCTGTAGGCGATGTATTTCCCTTTATAGTACTCGATCGCCTGTAAAACGTGCGGATGATGTCCGACAACCAGGTCCGCTCCGCAGTCAATCGCCGTATGCGCCAGCGATTTCTGTGTCTCATCCGGCTCCGCTGCCTTTTCCGTCCCCCAATGGAACGCAATGATCACCAACTTTGCCCCCTGCTGCTTCGCCGCTGCAATGGTCTGCTTTACCTGCTCTTCCCGGGCCATCCCGTCATTCAGAACGTAAATGCCAATAAAAGCAGTCGGAATCCCGTTTACTTCTTTTACTACGATTTTATCTCCGATGCAGTAGTCAATCCCTGCCGCATCCAGTGCCTCTTCCGTATCAGTCAGACTCTTGGAGCCATAATCACTGCTGTGGTTGTTCGCCAGTGTGACGACATCCACGGATCCGTCTGTCAGAATCTGCGTGTAGGATGGATCCCCCTTGAATGCATATTCCTTTGATTCCCGCGTGGTCTCCGTCGTCAGCGTCCCCTCAAAGTTTGCAAAGGTCGCATCGTCTGCCTCAAGGATCGACCGGACATTCTGGAAAAAGTAGGAGGTACCATTCATCGCCTCATATGCGTTAAAGCTCGTGGTCGTATTAAAATTCTCATCTGTCCCGAGCGTACAGTCACCGACCGCGCTGACCGTGACCGTCTGTGAATCCGCCACCTCTACCGTGCAGACTGCAGCAGATACTCCGTCTGCGGTGACTCGGATGGCTCCGGTACCATTTGCCAGTGCCGTGACCACTCCTCCATCACTGACGGAGAGCAGGTCCGGATTCTGGCTCTCATAGCTCAGGTTCTCCAGCAACGCATATTCCGGTTCCGCCTTTACGGTAAGCGCGGATGTCTCGCCCGGATACAGGGAAAGGGTCTCCGGTAATACCGTAAGACTCTCTGCCGTCTTCATATTGGTCACGACCGGCGTGCTGCGGTTGCCAGCCGCATCCTCTGCATAAAAGCGGTAGAGCATACCATCCGTATAACTGATCGGCTCGGTATATTTCTGGTACTGCGGCACCAGATCCCCTTCTGCCTCTGTGCTCACAGCATAGTAGAGTGCACGCACGCTGGAGCGCGCATCTGCTGCGGTCAGCTCAATCCGGTCATTCTGAAGGGACGCATGTACGACCGGCGGCTCCCCGTCCAACTTCGGGATCTCGACCCGCGCACTGCGCGTCCCCTGATCCGTAGCCACCTCTACCTCCAGAAGATCGGTATTCGCCTCAACCGTAATCAGCCCGGACGCATCTGGCGTATAGTCCTCACCATTGACCTGTACGGACTGCAACGTCGCATCCGTCACAGAGAGTTTCATCTGCACCGGATAGGAACTGCACCAGTTTTCCGGTTCATCCTCTACCATAATGCGAAGCCCACTGTCGGCTGTGACATTCTCACTCTTGCGCCGGCTGGCAATGCTGCCACTCACCGTCCGGAAAATCAGAACCACCAGAAGGATGACAAACAAAGCTGCCGCTCCGATCATTGCCATTTCCCGTCTGGAAATCCCTTTCTCCTTTAATTCCTCCAGCCAGCCCTGCATATACTCACGCGCCGCCCGCAGCACATCTGCCGCCGTCCGTTTTTGCGGTGCAAAGCCTTTGCGGATCTCTTCTTCTTTTTCTGCTGCCGTCTTTCTCCGGCGCTTTTTCGCGTTCGTAATCTTAATCGAAGTATCGCCGTCTTCTTTGTCAGGCTCTTCTGCTGACGCGTCAATGACAGGCTGCGAGGCTTCCTGATCCCCTTCCGATACCGTTGCCTCCGCGTCTGCATCTTCCGAAAGCTCCTTGACATTGCCGGTGATCCGTTCAAATACATTCTGGCTCTCCGGCTCGACGGTCAGTTCTTCCTTTGGCTCTTCGTCATCATCATCCAGATCTCTTAAGATCGAATCCCGTCGCAACAGACCACTGCGCGACTCCCCATATCCCGTGCTATGGGAAAGATGCTCCGGATAGCGCGTCCCTTTTCCTTTCGGGAGAATGCCCCTCCACGGGCGGGAGCTTTCCGGGCGCGTCGTCTCAGGCTGTGACTCTGGCTCGTCCTCTTTTGCTGCTTCCGCTCCGGACTCGGATACTGCCGGCTCTGTTTTTCGGCCTGCGGTTTCATCCGTCTCTGCTTTCATGTCCTCTGCCTGCTTCTTCTGCTCCGCCGGTGCCTCTTCCATTTCATCGTCTGCATCATCCGCGACCTCGCTCTTCTCCGGTCTGCGTCCAATCCGTTTTTTTCTGTTTTTTATGCCTGCTGCCAGCGACTTGAAAATACCTTCGGATTCCCCTTCTGAATCCAACGGCATTTCCATATCGTCAGCTTCTGCTTTCGACTCCTGATCCGCCTCTGTCTCCGGCGCTTCTTCCCCATCTGAAAGAGCTGCCTCTTCGTCGGTGTCTTCGTAATCGTCGTCTTCAGACTCCCGCTGCGCCCTCCGGCTTTCCAGATATCCGGCAGCCTTCTGCCAGAGGCCGGAAAGTCCTCTGCCGCCCGCCTGCTCTTCCTCGTCCGCAAGCCGCTCCCGTCTCGCACCGATGCGGGCGTCGGTCTCTTCCAGAGATTGGACAAACGCATCGTCCTCTGCGTCCCAATCCGCTTCGGTATCGGTCCGTCCTGTGCGTATCTGACCCGCTTTCTCCTTTGAAGTCCGAGAACCGGTGTCATGCCCCGACGTATCAGACAGCGGAGCGTCTGTCTCTGACACACGCTCCGCCTCTTTGCGGATACTCTCCTGCGTGGGTTCCTCCCCACGCTGAAGAGATCTCACGATTTCCATTAACTGTTCGACGTTATCCGTCTTTATCTTTGTCCGTCTCATTATTTAAAATATGCTACTCCCGATTCAAAAATCTTCAGATCCTGTTCGCCGTAAATATTGACCGCGACCGAATCTCCACGACGCTCTGAATGCGCCATCTTACCGAATACCCGGCCATCCGGACTCGTAATGCCCTCAATCGCCAGATAAGATCCATTGACATTCCATTCCTCGTCGCCTGCACATACCGCCCCATCCAGGTCACAGTACTGTGTTGCCACCTGACCGTTCGCAAACAACGTTTCCAGCCATGCGCGGTCAGCGACAAACCGTCCCTCGCCGTGCGAAGCCGGGTTCACATACACACCGCCAAGCTTTGCCTGTGCCAGCCACGGAGACTTGTTGCTTACGACCTTCGTGTATACCATTTTCGAGATGTGGCGGCCAATCGTATTAAATGTCAGCGTCGGGGAATCTGCCTTCTGCCCGGTGATCGTTCCATTTGGAACGAGGCCGAGCTTGATCAGTGCCTGGAAACCGTTGCAAATACCAAGCGCCAGACCGTCGCGCTCATTCAGCAGCTTCTCGACTGCCTCCTGCAGCTTCGCGTTGCGGAACGCCGTCGCAAAGAATTTTGCAGATCCATCCGGCTCATCGCCTGCGGAAAATCCGCCCGGGAACATGATGATCTGAGCCTGGCTGATCGCCTCCTCAAACGCATCCACAGACTCACGGATCGCCTCGGCAGTTAAGTTGCGGAATACCTTTACCGCCACATCTGCCCCTGCACGTTCAAATGCCTTCGCGCTGTCATACTCGCAGTTCGTGCCCGGGAATACCGGAATGAAGACGCGCGGACGTGCTACTTTATGGCGGCACACATAAATCTTGTCGGTGCAGTAAGTGCCGTCCGTCGTCGAAATCCGGTTCGGATCGTCCTTTGCAGTCATCAGCACTGCCGTCGGGCCATCGGTCGGATTGCCATCGAGGTCCAGACCTCCGCCGATCGTCGGAAGTCCGGATTCGGTCTTAAATACGCGCTCCAGCGTTCCCTTCCATGCCGCAAGCGCCTCATCCATCGGAAGCGTTACCTCACGGTACTGGAAGGTTCCGTTATCTGCGGTCTTTCCGACTACCGTGTAAGCAGATGCCAGACTGCCAAGCATTCCGTCCGGAACCTCCGCTACGATATCACCAAATCCCGCGGTAAAGAGATCACGTGCATCTACATCATGAGAAATTTCAAATCCCATACCATTTCCGAATGCCATCTTCGACAGTGCAGCTACAAGCCCCTTTCCATCCAGCGCATAGGCGGAAATGATTCGACCTGCCTGAATGTCTTCCCGGATCTTTGCGTACAGGTCCATAACCTGTGCATAGACCGGAAGATCGTAAGCATCCTTTTCGATCTTCAGAAGTACGAGCGTGCTGCCCGCCTTTTTCAGCTCCGGTGTGATGATATCACCGGCCTTTGCGGTATCGACGGCAAAGGACACGAGTGTCGGCGGTACATCAATCTCATTGAAGCTGCCGGACATACTGTCCTTTCCGCCGATCGACGGCAGGCCAAAGCCCATCTGTGCCTCGTATGCACCGAGCAGTGCCGCAAACGGCTGACTCCAGCGCTTTGGATCCTCGGTCATTCTGCGGAAATACTCCTGGAACGTAAAGCGGATCTTGCTGTAATCTCCGCCTGCTGCAACAATACGTGCGATGGACTCCAGCACCGCATAGACCGCACCATGATACGGGCTCCAGCTCGACAGATACGGGTCAAAGCCATAGCTCATCATCGTCACGGTATCACATTTTCCCTTGAGCACCGGAAGCTTTGCCACCATTGCCTGTGTCTCCGTCAGCTGATATTTTCCGCCGTATGGCATAAATACGGAGCCTGCACCGATCGAGCCGTCAAACATCTCGACAAGCCCCTTCTGCGAGCAGCAGTTCAGGTCTGCAAGTGTCGCCAGCCATTTTTCACGTACATCTGTGACTTCTTCTCTCTTAAAATATTTGTCCGTCTCAGACGGCATCTCCACTTCTACGGATGTCTCCTGGTGCGCACCGTTCGTGTCAAGGAACGCTCTCGAAATGTTTACGATCTCCTTGTCTCTCCAGATCAGTACCAGACGCGGCTGCTCTGTGACGACGGCCACCTCGACCGCCTCCAGGTTCTCCTCATCCGCATACGCGAGGAACGTCTCGACATCCTTCGGATCCACGACGACTGCCATACGCTCCTGAGACTCGGAAATCGCAAGCTCTGTGCCGTCCAGTCCTGCATACTTCTTCGGCACCTTGTCCAGATAAATCTGAAGGCCCGGCGCCAGCTCTCCAATCGCTACCGACACACCGCCTGCACCAAAGTCATTGCACTTCTTAATCAGATGGCTGACTTCCGGGCGGCGGAAAAGACGCTGCAGCTTCCGCTCGGTCGGCGCATTTCCCTTCTGTACCTCTGCGCCACACACCTCGATGGATGCCTCGGTATGTACTTTGGAAGAGCCGGTCGCGCCACCGATGCCATCACGGCCGGTCCGCCCGCCGAGCAGGATGATGATATCACCCGGATCGGAATTTTCCCGGATCACTGCGGAACGCGGAGCCGCTGCCATGACCGCACCGATCTCCATACGCTTCGCCACATAGTTCGGATGATAGATTTCTTTTACATAGCCGGTAGCCAGTCCGATCTGGTTGCCGTAGGAACTGTAGCCATGCGCAGCCTCACGCACGAGCTTTTTCTGCGGAAGCTTGCCCTTCAAGGTCTTCTTCACAGACACCGTCGGGTCTGCCGCACCGGTCACACGCATCGCCTGATAGACATAGGTACGTCCGGAGAGCGGATCACGGATCGCGCCGCCAAGGCAGGTCGCCGCGCCTCCGAACGGCTCGATCTCCGTCGGGTGGTTGTGTGTCTCATTTTTAAAGTTCACAAGCCACTCTTCGGTCTTTCCGTCGATCTCGACCGGAACGACGATCGAGCAGGCATTGATCTCGTCCGACTCCTCCTGATCCTGCAGCTTGCCCTCCCGCTTTAATTTGCGCATCGCCATCAGGGCCAGATCCATCAGGCAGACAAATTTATCGTCACGGCCTTTGAAAATCTCCTTATGTGCAGCCAGATATTTCTCGTAAGTACCCTGGATCGGAGTCTTATAGTAGCCCTCATCAAAAATGATATCCTTCAGCTCCGTGGAAAAGGTCGTATGACGGCAGTGGTCTGACCAGTATGTATCGAGCACCCGGATCTCGGTCATCGTCGGATTGCGTTTTTCTTCGTTCTGGAAATAATGCTGAATGTGCTGGAAATCCCGGAAGGTCATCGCCAGATTCAAAGAAGTGTAAAGAGTCTTTAACGCCGGCTCGTCCATATCGGTAAAGCCATCGAATGTAATGACATCCTTCGGCTCCTCAAACTCCGTCACGAGGGTGTCCGGCTTCGTAAATCCGGTCTCACGGGAATCCACCGGGTTGATGCAGAGATTTTTGATTGCCTCAAATTCCTCGTCAGAGACCTGCCCGCGTACTACATAAACGGTCGCCGAGCGGATGATCGGCTCCTCATCTTCCTTCAGAAACTTCACGCACTGTACGGCAGAGTCCGCTCTCTGGTCAAACTGTCCCGGAAGGAACTCGACCGCAAATGCCCGCTCATCTTCTGCAATCGGAAACTGCTCTTCATAAAGAAGGTCTACCGGTGGCTCTGAAAAAACAGTACTGCATGCTCTCTGGTAGACTTCATCGGAAATGTTCTCTACGTCGTAACGGATCAGCTGACGGACGTTCGTCACATCCTCCACGCCAAGGTAACTACTGATTTCATGTGCAAGACCTTTCGCTGCTACTGCAAACGCTTCTTTCTTCTCGACATAAACCCTTCTTACTTTACTCATTCCAGTCCTCCCGGCTTTCGCCTGTATTCTTCTGTTTTAATGATTCGGCAGTTTTCCGACATCTATGCGAATTTTAACACAAGCGCGCGTATCTGACAAGTTTCGCTTCGAGAAATCATGATTTACTCCAGAACTGTGCCAACCGCTTTTGTACCGTCTGCAAAGTACACGTCTGGGTTCCCTGCCACTCTGCCGGAAACAGGTTCCGGTAACGTGCGGCCGCAAACCGTTCATCGAGCAGCAAAATGACGCCCTCATCCTCCTCCGTGCGGATCACCCGCCCTGCCGACTGCAGCACTTTATTCATGCCAGGGCAGAGATAGGCATAGAAAAATCCATCCTCGCCCCGCGCATCATAGAAATGCTTCAGAAGTTCCCGTTCCCGGCATACCTGCGGGAGCCCCGGTCCGACCACAATCGCACCGATCAGCCGCTCTGCCTTCAGGTCGATCCCCTCGCTGAAAATGCCTCCCATGACGCAAAAGCCGATCAGCCCTTCCGGCGGTGTCTCCTCGAATCGAATGAGAAATGCCTCCCGCTCCTGCTCCGTCATTCCCTGCTGCTGCAAAATCATCTGCGGACGCACTTCTTCCGTCTCCAGAAGCTGTGTAAACGCCTCCGCTGTCTCCTCCATCATCCGGTAGGAAGAAAAGAACACCATATAATTCCCCCGCTTTGCCCGCAACGCTTCGCTGATATAGGACGCGATCCGCCGGTATTCCTCCTCCCCGCGCCTGGTGTACCGGCTGCTCGTGTCTGTTCCGAGCAGGATCAGGCGCTTTTCCGGACGAAACGTGGAGGTCGCACAGATCGCATAATTTTCCGGATCGGTGCTCAGCAGCGATTTATAATACTGCACCGGCAGAAGTGTTGCAGAGAAAAAGACCGTGCTCCGTCCTTTGTTGATACATTCCTGCAGATTTCCTGAGATGTCCACACAGTAAAGCTTCAGCATAAACCGTCCATCTGCGCACAGCTCCGAGTAGATCACGTAGCTGTCATCAAGCCTGTCACAGACCTCTAAAAAACTGCGCGCCGAAAAATAGAGGTCGAGCAGCTGCTCGCCCGCCTCAGCATCTGTGATCTTTTCCAGCACTTCCTCGATCACACCGCACAGATTCATCAGATAGACCGGAAAGATCCCCACATCCTCATGGACCTTCATCTCCGGACTGTCCCGCTTCAGATCCAAAAGCCAAGCATTGCAGCGCTCCAGCGCACGCGTCAGCTTCCGGCTGTGCTCCTTGACTGCCCGCTTTGCTTCCAGAAAATCTTCCTTATATAGAGTTGCGGAAAACATTTCCCGCCCGCGGTCGACCAGATTGTGCGCCTCATCAATCAAAAACAGATACTCGCCCCTTCCCTCGGCAAAGAAACGCTTCAGCTTTGCCCGCGGATCAAAAATATAATTATAGTCACAGATCACCGCGTCACACCATGAGGATACATCCAGGCTCATCTCAAACGGGCAGACATCCCATTTTTCGGCCTGCTGCAAAATCACATCCCGGTCAAATGCATCCGTCGCCTGCAACAATTCAAACACCGCATCATTGACCCGGTCAAAATGTCCCTTTGCCCGCGGGCAGGCATCCGGATTGCACACCGTCTCCTCACACGGGCAGACCTTTTCCTTCGCCGTCAGGGTCAGTATCTTTAAGCGAAGCCCGTGTTCGCGCAGAACCGAAAACGCCTCTTCTGCTACGGTCCGGGTGATCGTCTTTGCCGTCGCATAAAAGATCCGCTCCGCCAGCCCTTCCCCGACTGCTTTTACCGACGGATATACCGTCGAGAGTGTCTTTCCGGTGCCGGTCGGCGCCTGCAAAAACAGATTTTTTTTGCGGAGGATCGTGCGATATACATCCATCGCCAGCTTTTTCTGGCCATCCCGCCACGGATAGGGAAACGCCAGATCCCGAATCGAATCTCTTCGGATCTCCTTCCAGTCCCGCTGAAACTCCGCCCATTTCCGGTAGGCATCTATCACTTCCTGAAACCAGGCCGAAAGCTCACCGGTCGAAAACCGCTCCCGGAAGCGCCGGATATCCTCCGTCTCCAGATTGCAGTAAGTCATCTGTACACCGATCTCGTCCAGATCGTGCTGCAGCGCATAGATATACGCATAGCATTTCGCCTGCGCCAGATGCACCGGAATGGCTTCTTTTAACGTATCCAGATCCCGGTACATGCTCTTGATCTCATCGATCCAGACGCCCTCTGATTCTGTAAAAATCCCGTCTGCACGTCCCTCAACGGTCAGCGTATAGCCATCACCCAGAAGAGTCATGCCAAGCGGAACCTCTGCCCGGTAGGCACTGCCCATCCCGCCCTGAATTTTCCGATGAATCCGGCCGCCCTCCTGCATGGCTTCTTTCTCACCGAGCCCGCCACCCTTGCGGTTGTCGATATCCCCGGACCGCAGGATAAACTCCACCAGATCCCGCACCGAAATTCTGATATTCAGGACTTTTTCTTCCGCTCCCATACGCTCCCCGCTTTCTTTTTTCTTATGCATGGCCTTTTGACCCTTGTATCATCATAACATACCTTGCTTATCCGCTGCAATGGCCTCATCCGACCACAAACGCAGGGATACCATCCCGCTTTTCCGTAAAACAAAAAGGGCTGCTGTATACAAAGATCCGGACGGATCTGAAACTCCGTCCGAATGCTTTGGCTACCGCAGCCCCGCTTCGCTGTTCTAAACTCCTGTACGCTCCAAATGGATCCTTATGCTACCGATCCCTTCGGCTGCACATCTGCAAATTTATCCAGCGTCTCCTCAAGGATCGCGCCATCTTCTTTACAATATTTTACCGTGAGTGGCTTCGTAAGATCCAGACTCATCACACCGAGAATAGACTTTGCATCTACCACTACCCGATTATAAAATACATCCACATCATACTCGCACTTCTCCGCTGCCTTTACGAACTCTTTCACGTCCGATACAGCATTCAAGCGAATTTTTCTTTCTAACATAGTAAATCCTCCTTCAATTATGCTCCGCACTCTCTGCGATGCCCTGTCAGAAAGCCGACCTACTTGTGACGCGCGTATTATCTCACACCTCTTTGCATCCGTCAACTCACGGATTTTTCAGGGAATTCACACATTTGCCGCATTTTTTGTCAGATTATCTAAATTCGCTTCCTTTCTTTTGCTCTTGCTGCCAGTCCAAAAATTTATTTCTTAAAAAAATCGAATGAGTGAACGTCAGATTCCACAGAAATCCCGGAATTATCGCGGATATTTCGCCTGTTTGAAAGAAATTTTAAAATCACTTCTCCTGCATCCTCATTTATCACGATATGAGCCGCGGGATGGCAGGTCTACTTGACTCGTTGCTCGCGGAAATAAAAATTCATTCTGAGTGCAAATGATACCGTACACTAAGCAGTAAAATTCCGCTCTTCCGTCATCCACTTCCGGAAGCGCAACGGCAACATCTGCTGCTGGAGGGCTGGATTCTCCCGCGCTTCGATCGAGATGCTGCGGCAAAAGCCAAGCCAGAGCTGCTGCATCTCCTCTTCTTTTTCAGAGAAGGACAGACCTGATCGGTCCTCGCGATCCAGTCCTGCATCTCTTACAAGGACGCACGGTCTCTGTCGGCGATGCAACAGGCAACTGTCATGCGCCCGGTCATAGATCAAAAAATCCTCATTCGGCAACCGATCTGCAAAATGATCTGCCAGAAGCGGCAACACCTGATTCTCCGCCTCAATCTCAGAAAACAAAACGCCAGTTTTCAACTCGGCAAAACGCACAAATCCCATATAATGATGCGCCTCATGCCAGACACGGCGAGAGAGCTCAAACACCCTGCAGATCGCCGGATCTGTCAGCTGATTCAGCACTGCGGCTGCTTCCTTCTCGCTGATACGCGAAGACAGTCCCTGAACCAGCGTGCGGTAAATACAGTCTGCCTTCTCCTCGGACTTCGCCATCGCCGCGCGAAAAAGGATCTGATACGACTCTTCTCCCATCTTCCGGCGGATCGTGCGTGCGACCTTCTCCGCCTTTTCTGCATCCGGCACCACCTGCCGGTACTGCGTAAACAGCTCCAGCGTATGCATGCCCTGCAACTGCAACCGGACATTCGCATGGCCGAGGCGGCTGGCCCACGCATCATAGATCCCGGTAAAAATCCCGTCCGAAGAATCTTCACATTCAAACACTGTCATAGTACCCACCTTCTCATTCATGCCTGCCTACCAATACCTGCTACCGGATTGATCCGTATCTGCGTTCGCTAATATCTGCGGTCAGACTCATCCGAAGTGCAGCACTGTCCCGGCTTCTTCTGCCGAAAATCCCTGATCATCAAACAGCGAAAGCTGTCGATAACTGACTCCAGCCGTTGTATGTTCTCGCTTCTCCGAAGAAAGCAGGTTGTGCAAAATAAAGTCCTCGTCAATATGAAGCGGATACATCTGTCGTCCTTCGCAGGTAATAAAATAAACGGCCCGCTTCAGCACGACTCCCATGCGCTTCAGGGATGTAAAATCGAGCTTCCCCTGTCTGCGGGCTTTTACGATCCGCTGCGCACTCTTCGGTCCAATCCCCGGCACCCGCAGAAGTGTCGCATAATCGGCACGGGATACCTCCACCGGAAACTGCTCCAGATGTGCAAGCGCCCAGTCACACTTCGGATCGAGAAAGACATTAAAATTCGGGTGGCGCTCATTCAGAAGCTCCGAGGCAGAAAAACCATAAAAACGCAACAGCCAGTCCGCCTGATACAGTCGATGCTCACGCAGAAGCGGCGGCCCGCCGGGGAGTACGGGCAGCAGCGGATCCTCATTTACCTGAACAAATGCCGAATAAAAGACTCTCTTTAATGCAAACTTCTGATAAAGAGACTCCGCAACAGAAATGATCTGAAGATCATTCTCCGGGGTAGCGCCGATGATCATCTGCGTGCTCTGACCCGCCGGGACAAAGCGGGGCGCACTGCGATACTGCACCAGCTCATGCTGATTCTGCGCACGGGTATCCTGCACCTGCCGCATCGGGGTGAGAATCCGCTTCCGGGTCTTGTGAGGTGCAAGCAGCCGGAGGCTCTCTGAGGTAGGGAGCTCCAGATTCACACTGACACGGTCTGCGAGAAAACCGATCCGTTCCACCAGATCCGGCGGCGCACCCGGAATCACCTTTACATGAATATAGCCCTCAAAATGGTGCCTAGTACGAAGCTGAAACAGTGTCTCATACAAAAGCTCCATCGTATAGGCCGGCGTACGAAGTACGCCAGAACTTAAGAAAAGCCCCTCGATATAATTTCTCCGGTAGAACTCCATCGTCAGCGTGCAGATCTCATCTGGGGTAAAGGTCGCACGCTCCACGTCATTCGAAACGCGGTTCACACAATAGTGGCAGTCAAATACACAATCGTTCGTCATGAGGATCTTCAAAAGGGAAATACAACGACCGTCTGCAGAAAAAGAATGGCAGATCCCGGCTGCAATGCAATTGCCCATGCCCTGTCCGCTGCCACCACGATCTGTCCCGCTTGAGGTACAGGCCACATCGTACTTTGCCGCATCGGAGAGGATATTCAACTTTTCATAGAGGGTACGCTGCTGGTCAATGCGCATGCCGGAGCACTCCTTTCTTTTTCCGAACATTTGTTCTTTCCTTATAATAGTACATATGTTCGATAAAATCAAGTGCTTTTCATAAATTTATTTCAGTAACACCAGTTTACAACTTTTATAAATGAGTGCCCCTTTGCTGAATAAGCCGCTTCAGGGCTTTTACAACAGCATTTGATTTTATACTGTTTTCGATGTTTTGTACGAAAGCAGCAAAAAATACTTCTGCCCGAATCTGC
>JAQXGF010000142.1 GCA_029006155.1 Lachnospiraceae bacterium | reverse complement strand
TTTGTCAACCTTTGATTCGATTTTTCTGTGACGGTTTTCCGAGGCGTTTTGCTGCATTTTCAGGCGTCTTTTACAAAAACTGCGGTTTTTTTGTAATATTTTTCCAATATGGACCGGAAAGCGTTTCTTCCTATGTATAATGTACGAAAAAAAATCCACAGCCGGAGGTGGGCTCCTTCTTTTAAAGGAAGCCGTCCGGCCATGGATGTATCAAGTCCAGCAGGCAACATGCCTCACATCCCTGCCCTGTCAGCAGGTATCTGGCTTACTCGTAGCGGTTGCGGCAGGATACTTCAATCACCGTATTCTGCGGGAACTGCCCGTCTGCTTTGGTGTACACGATCACTTCGCATTTCTGGTCATAGGCATTCTCATTGTACGTATAGTAAATGAAGTCGCCGCTCTCTTCTTCTTCGTATGTCATATTTCCGGACTGGAGTGCCGCGAGGAAATCGTCCTTGCTCATGCCGATGCGAATCCCGCCCGGTAGCGCTCCGTCGAGCTCCAGATCATAGCCGCCGACTTCGAGGCTCTCGATCCAGCAATTCTCCGGGATGGTCGCATAGTCTGCGCCGTTCCATGCGAGAGTATGGAAGCTCTGGCCGCCCTTGATGAGTCCGACCCAGCCGGAATCCCGCGCCACGACGTACTCGTCGGTCTCGGAAGGATTGATCTCCCAGCCGTCTGCCAGGAGGGTGCTCACCGGTACCGGAAGGCTGTAGACGGAGCCGTCCAGCTCGATCTCATAGGCGGTAAGGTCATCGCTCAATGCCTCCGGCTTCTGGTAAGCGGTGAGCTCTGCCGGTACTTCTTCGTTCACTTCTCCGGCCTCGAAGTCGTCCGGCGCGACGAAGTTCTCGACCGTGATGTCCTCCAGCTTGCCGCTCTCCTTGAATACTTTCATCTCGACGCTGCTGTTGTAGTCGGTCTCGTACGTGTACTTCGTGTACAGGTCGCCCTCATACGTATCGCTCGGCGTGCCGTAGGCCGCCAGGATATCGTCTGCCGTCGCCTCGCCGCGGATGAGTCCCCCCGGAAGAGTGATCGTATCTGCGCCGTCCAGCTTCCAGTCGAAATTGTCGATCGAAAGACCGGCCAGCAGGCAGTCAGAAGCCGGCATCGTATTCATGCCGAGATTCAAAATGTAGGCGGTACAGGTCTTATCGCCTTTCTTGAAGCGGTACATGCTGTAGGTATTCGGCTCCAGCGTCTCTGTCAGGTCATCGGATGCCTCCCAGCCAAGTGCCTCGAACTCCGGCAGCATCATCGGGAACTTCAGGATGTCGTCATTGATCTGAAGCTCGTAGTCCGTCCATTTGTCTGAGAGCGTTGCAACGCCCTTCTCCTGTTGGGCCGCCGCCCGGTCTGCGGTAGCATCCGCCTTTGCCGCGCTCTGTGCGGTGCCGGCAGATGCTTCGGTCGTAGCCTCTGTCACCGCCTCTGTAGTGCCGTCTGTTGATTCCTGCGCGCAGGCGGTGCTGCCAAATGCCAGTACCGCGGCGAGCAGGAGCGCGTAACGTCTTGTGTCCATAGTGAAACTCCTCCCTTTTTCATCGTTAATGATACCTTGATAGTAACATCCTAATACGGTTTCGTAAAGAACTTCCTGAAAAATGGGTAACAAAAAAAGCGGATAACGGGAATCGAACCCGCCTATCCAGCTTGGGAAGCTGGTGTTCTACCAATGAACTATATCCGCATCTCTGATTATTATACCATAGAAATTGGAAATGGCAAGTGTTTTCTCTCATTTTCTTTTATTTAAATATTGCTTTTTATTTTTCACAATGTTTATGTTGCTAGTTTTTGGGGAATAAGCTATAATTAAATTGCTGTCGCACCTCCAGCAGAGGGGAGGTGATGAAATGGAACTCATGAGCACATTTATAGTTTCTGTGCTGGCAGGTGTAGTAACCTACTACATATGCAAATGGTTGGATAAAAATGGATGACAGCACCAGCCTGAGGCATAAGCCACCTCTGAAATAGGCATAGAAAACGCCAAGGAGCGCATTCCTTGGCGTTTTCATTTCCTCCAGCATATTTGATATGCTAAGCACATTTATACAAGAATTATGATATACCTGAAACGAAAAAAAGTCAACAGGATCTTTTTATTTCTGCTTTGTTCCCTTGCCATCTCTTGCTCCGATCCGCAGCCGGTTGATATGGACGACGCGGTCGTGGAATTCGACTTCGGTGCTGTTGTCGCCTTCGAGCCAGTAGACGTTCGAGAGGAGGTCTCCTTCGGAGAGCTTCATGCCGCGGACACCGACCGCAGTCTTTTTCTTGAACGGGATCTCGGAGAGCGGGAAGCGCAGGAAGAAGCTGTTCTCGGAAGCCAGGACGATGTGTGCCTGCTCAGAAGCAGCGTGCACGGCGAGTACGGTATCGCCCTCCTGCAGCTTGGTCGCCTGGATCGTGCGCTTGGAGACGACGTCGAACTCTTTACCCTCCACGCGCTTGACCATCGCCTGCTTTGTGACGAAGGTCAGGACGGTGTCTTTGATGTCATTCATTGCCATGACGGTCACGAACTGCTCTTCGCTGCTCGAGTAGTTGCAGAGGTTGTCGAGCGGCGTGCCTTTGTCACGGAAGCGCCCGTATGGGACGTCGACGAGCTTGAGCAGATGTACTTTTCCGGTGTCGGTGAATACCATGACACGGTCGGTATTCATGCAGTGCAGCACGTAGCGGTTCTCGGTATCGGCGGCCTCTTTGTTGCGCTCGTAGACGCTCTCGTCGATCGTGCGCACGTAGCCAAAGCGATCCATCAGGAAGACCACCGGCATTGCCTCGATCTTCTGCTCTTCGAGCACGACTTCCTCGGCATTTTCCAGCATCGTGCGGCGCGGACGGCCAAATTCTTTTTTGAACTGATCGAGCTCTTTGATGATGACTTCTGCCATCGAGCCGTAGTTGTTCAGAATGTCGGTGTAGCGCGCAATATTTTTCAGGGTCTCCTCATGCTCCTTCATCAGCACATCGATCTCCAGCCCGATCAGTTTGTACAGTCGCATATCGAGAATCGCATTTGCCTGTGTCTCGGTAAATTTGAGCTTTGCAGCGGCTTTTCTGGATTTCTCTGTCTTGAAACGGATGCCCTCGGTCACACCTTTTACGAGGCAGTCCTTTACCTGCTCCCGGCTGCGGCTGCCGCGCAGGATCTCGATGATCAGATCGATCACGTTGCAGGCGCGGATCAGTCCTTCCTGAACCTCACATTTCTTCTGCTCTTTGTCGAGCATGTTCCTGTATTTGCGCGTCGTCACCTCGAACTGGAAGTCGATGTGATACTCCAGAATTTTCTGCAGACTTAAAGTCTCCGGACGTCCGTCTGCGACGGCGAGCATGTTCACGCCAAACGTATCTTCAAGGCGGGTCTTTTTGTAGAGCAGATTCTTGAGGCGTTCTACATCGGCGCCTTTTTTCAGCTCCAGTACGATCCGGATGCCGGCCTTGGACGACTGGTTCGAGATGTCGACGATATCCGTTGTCTTCTTCGTCTCGATCAGGGATGCAATATCGTTCAGGAATTTTCCGATGTTTGCCCCCATCATCGTATATGGGATCTCGGTGATGACGAGGCGCTCTTTTCCGCCTTTGACCTGCTCGATCTCGACCTTGCCGCGCATGCGCAATTTGCCCTGACCGGTTTCGTAGATTTTCTCCAGATCGTCCTGGTTGACGACGATGCCACCGGTCGGGAAGTCCGGCCCTTTGATGTATTTCATCAGATCGTGTGTCGTCAGCTGGTTATTTTTGATCATCGCCTTCGTCGCGTCGATGACTTCGGCGAGGTTGTGCGGCGGAATGCTCGTCACCATGCCGACTGCGATACCGTCGGAACCGTTCACGAGCAGGTTCGGGATGCGCACCGGGAGCACGGTCGGCTCTTTTTCCGTCTCATCAAAGTTCGGTCCGAAATCGACGACATCTTTGTCGAGGTCTGCGAGAAATGCTTCCTGTGTCACCTTCTGCAGCCGGGCCTCGGTGTATCGCATCGCTGCCGCCCCGTCTCCCTCGATGGAGCCGAAGTTGCCGTGGCCATCCACGAGCGCCATGCCTTTTTTGAATTCCTGTGCCATCACGACGAGTGCCTCGTAGATGGAAGAATCGCCGTGCGGATGGTATTTACCCATCGTATCGCCGACGATTCGCGCACATTTTCGGTATGGCCGGTCGTAACGGATGCCGAGCTCATACATATCGTACAGTGTGCGCCGCTGTACCGGCTTCAGGCCGTCCCGCACATCCGGCAGCGCACGGGAGATGATGACGCTCATCGCGTAATCGATGTACGACTTCTGCATGATGTCCGAGTATTCGGCTCTGATGATCTGTTTCTCATTATCCATGGGGAGTGCTCCTTCTTATTATTCTATCTAATGCGGACGTTTCGAATGCCGGCCACAGGTCTTCGCTCCGCTCCGGTCGGTGCTAAACGAGTCCCACCGGGACTCAGCACCACGTTTGCTTCGCAAACTATCCGCTGCTTCGCAGCTCCTGTCTGAGGCGGATAGGCGTTCCGCCTATCCCAAAACGCAAATACAGTCATGGGCGAATACATTTGCCCATGCCTGTCTTCACGTTTTGCTGCTATTCTAAACTGTTATACATCCAGCAGTGCATCCTGCGCGTGTTCATATATAAATGCTTTCCGCGGCGGTACTTCGGTGCCCATGAGCATACTCGTGATGCTCGCGGCTAACCGGGCGTCTTCGATCTCGACGCGCTGCAGCATCCTGCGCTCGGGATCCAGGGTGGTCTCCCAGAGCTGCTCGGCGTCCATCTCTCCGAGTCCTTTGTAGCGCTGCAGGGTGAACGGTGCCTTATGGGTCTTGCGGTAACGCTCCAGCGCTTTGTCGTCGTAAAGGTACTGCTCCTGGCCGCGGGACGGGATGACTTTGTAGAGCGGCGGCATCGCGATATAGACATGCCCCTCGTAGATCAGCTCCGGCATAAAGCGGTAGAACAGGGTCAGCAGCAACGTGCTGATGTGCGCGCCGTCGACGTCGGCATCGGCCATGATGATGATCTTGTCATAGCGCAGCTTTGTGATGTCAAAGTCATTGCCGTAGCCTTCGGAGAAGCCACAGCCGAACGCATTGATCATCGTCTTGATCTCCGCGTTTGCGAGTACTTTGTCGATGCTGGCTTTCTCGACGTTCAGGATCTTGCCGCGGATCGGGAGGATCGCCTGATAGTTCCGGTCGCGCGCGGTCTTCGCCGAGCCGCCCGCAGAATCTCCCTCTACGATAAAGATCTCACAGATCGACGGATCACGGCTCTCGCAGTTGGCGAGCTTGCCGTTGCTGTCGAAGGAGTATTTCTGCTTCGTGAGCAGGTTCGTCTTTGCACGCTCCTCGGACTTCCGGATCTTTGCGGACTTCTCCGCGCAGGAAAGGATCGCCTTTAAAGACTCCAGGTTGCGGTCAAAGTAGCGGACGATCTCGTCACCGGTCACCTTTCCGACCGCACGGGCTGCATCCTGATTGTCGAGCTTCGTCTTCGTCTGGCCCTCGAAACGCGGGTCCGGATGCTTGATCGAGACGACGGCGGTCATGCCGTTGCGGATATCCGCACCGGTAAAGTTCGGATCTTTTTCTTTTAATACGCCGATCTGACGGGCATACATGTTCATGACGGTCGTGAAGGTCGTCTTGAAGCCGGTCAGATGGGTACCACCCTCGGCGTTGTAGATGTTGTTGCAAAATCCAAGGACATTCTCATGGAATTCATTCACATACTGGAACGCCACCTCGACCTGAATGCCGTCCGCCTCTCCTTTGAAGTAGACCGGATCGCTGACCGGCTCTTCCTCCTGATTCAGCTCACGGACAAAGCCGGTGATGCCGTCCGGCTCGTGGTAGGTGATCTCCTCCGGCGTCTCGCCGCGCAGATCTGCAAAGTGGATCGTCAGAAGCGGATTCAGGTAGGCAGTCTCATGCAGCCGGGACTTCAGTTCGGTCGCGGAGAACCGGGTCTTCTCGAAGATCTCCGGATCCGGCAGAAACTGAATGCGTGTGCCGGTCGCCCGTGTCTTTCCGATGACCGGAAGCAGGCCATTTTCCAGCTCGATCGTCGGGACGCCGCGCATGTAGCGGTCGTGGTGAATTTTCCCTTCGCGCATGACCTGCACATCCAGCCACGTGGAGAGTGCATTTACGACGGATGAACCGACGCCGTGCAGTCCTCCGCTCGTCTTATACGCGCTGTCGTCAAATTTACCGCCTGCATGCAGCGTCGTAAAGACAAGCCGCTCCGCAGACATGCCTTTTGCGTGCATGCCGACCGGAATGCCACGTCCATTGTCCTGTACCGTCGCACTTCCGTCTTTTTCCAGTGTGACCTCGATGTCGGTGCAGTAGCCGGCCAGATGCTCATCTACCGCGTTGTCCACGATCTCGTAAATGAGGTGATTCAGTCCTTTTCGCGAAACGCTTCCGATGTACATGCCCGGACGCTTCCGGACAGCTTCGAGTCCTTCCAGCACCGAAATCGAGCTGGCGTCATATGTGTTGCTTTTTGCCATGTTTCTTTTCTTTCCTTCCTGTCTCTCTTCTATCTAGCAGATACTTAGATCCACCTTTTTACTACCCATAAATGAGCAAATCCGTTATGCACGGACTCAGTACTTCTCCGCTACCTCACCGCGCTTCTTGTAAATCGAATTTGCCGGTACGACCTCGCGCACGGAGGAGAGCGGGTAAATATTGGAATGCCGTCCTACAACGGTTCCCGGATTCAGTACAGAACCGCAGCCGACCTCGACCTCGTCACCGAGCATCGCGCCGAACTTTTTCAGGCCGGTCTCAATGCGCTCTTTGCCGTCCTTGACGACGACGAGCTTCTTATCGGACTTTACGTTGGAGGTGATGGAGCCTGCGCCCATGTGTGCCTTGTAGCCTAAAATGGAATCGCCGACGTAGTTGTAATGCGGTACTTGTACCTTATTAAAAAGCACGACATTTTTCAGCTCGGTGGAGTTGCCGACGACTGCGCCCTCTCCGACGATCGCATTGCCACGGATAAATGCACAGTGACGCACTTCCGCATTTTTCCCGATGATCGCCGGGCCGTGAATGTAGGCGGTCGGCGCTACCGTGGCAGACTTTGCGATCCAGACATCCTCACCGACTTTCTCGTACTCTTCCTCAGAAAGTGTGCTGCCCAGCTGTAAAATAAACGCGCTGATCTTCGGCAGTACCTCCCACGGATAGGTGGCTCCTGTGAACAAATCCTTTGCGATCGTTTCGTCTAAATTGTAGAGATTGCTGATTTTACATGCTTCCATAGCTTAGCCCTCCTGTTCTGCACGTTATAACGTGCATAATAAATATGCTACTTCTCTTTTTCCTGATGACTGCATCACACCGACTTCGTACTACGCGCGACACGTTTTCTTGACGTGGAACCTGCTGCACTCCGCGTTGTCCGGTTCGATCCGGTCTGCGTTCCGGCTGACTTCGGTGCTTTATAATACTTCGCCGCCTCATCGAAAAACGGGCGCAGTGCATACTGATTGTTCAGCCCGAGCACGCCGTCGGTACGCGACCGTACAAAGTGCTCCAGCTTCTGCATATATTCCTCCTCGGTAACGGATCCCTCTGCGACGTAGTTCAGTCCCTTGTCCCAGCTCGCGGTCAGCTCCGGATTGAGCAGCGAGCGAATGGAATAAAAAACGATGTCGTAAATCATCTCGCCCTGCAGGGTCGGCGTCAGGATCTGGGTCTTTTTGTTTAATGCGATGTATTTGTTGGCGATGAGCTTTTTCAGGATCTCGGCACGCGTCGCACTTGTGCCGATGCCACAGCTCTTGATCTGTGCCCGCAGCTCCTCGTCCTCGATCAGCTGCCCGGCATTTTCCATCGCCAGAATCATGGAACCGGAATTGTAGCGCTTCGGCGGGGACGTCTCGCCCTCACGGATCGCAAGTCCCTGTACCGGGAGCTCCATGCCCTTTTTCAGCCGGTTCAGCACATCGAGAAATTCCAGGCCAAAATTATTTTCTGCCGGATTTTCGGCATTCTCCTCTGTATTTTCCGTCGTGGTATCTGCCTTTTTCTTTTTCTCGTATGGATTGCCCGCCACTTTGAAATAGCCTTCCGACAGCAGCACGCGGAAAGAATAGAAGAAGCTCTCCGTCCCCATCCCCGTGACCATCGTAACCCTGGAAAACTCTGCCGGCGGATAAAAGATCGAGAGAAACCGCCGCACGACCGCCGCATATACGCCGTAGGCCGTCTTATTCAGAGACGCGAGTGCGCCGAAGCCCTGCCCGGTCGGGATGATCGCATAGTGGTCGGTGATCTGCTTGTCGTTGACGTAGCGGGTCTTCGCGATCGTCTTATAGCTTCCTGCGTCGAGTACTTCCTGCGCAAATGCTTTTGCCGGGCCAAAATTCCGCAGTCCGGAAAGATTGCGTCCGATCTCTTTCGCCACCGCGCTCGAGAGCACGCGGGCATCGGTACGCGGATAGGTGACAAGCTTTTTCTCGTAGAGCTCCTGCACGATGCGCAACGTCTCGTCCGGGCTGATCTTGAACATGCGTGAGCAGTCGTTCTGCAGCTCGGCGAGGTTGTATAGCAGCGGTGGATTTTTCTTTTCTTTCTTTTTGTCGAGCTGACGGATCACGGTCGTCATCGGCTGTGCGGCCGACAGATCCGCCACGAGTGTCTCGGCATCCTTTTTTTCCTTAAATCCATTCTCCTTGTAGAGCTTCGGCGACTGGAAGTACCGGGAACCTTCCACTGCGCGGAACTCCCCCTCGATCTGCCGCCCCTCGGCATCGAGCTGCTGGATCACACGGTAGAACGGTGTCTTGACAAACTGGCGGATCTCCCGCTCCCTTCGCACGATCATGCCGAGCACACAGGTCATGACGCGCCCGACGGAGATGACCGAATACTTCATGCCGAGGTAGTTTGAGACGGAGTTGCCGTATTTTAAGGTGAGCAGCCGGGAAAAATTGATGCCCATCAGGTAATCTTCCTTCGCGCGCAGGTAGGCGGCGGAGGCCAGATTGTCGTAGGCGCTTAAGTCCTTTGCCTCGCGGATGCCCCGGTGGATCTCCTCCTCCGTCTGGGAATCGATCCAGACACGCTTCCGCGTCTTGCCTTTTACTTCTGCCATCTGCTCGACGAGGCGGTAGATGTACTCTCCCTCCCGCCCCGAGTCGGTACAGACGTAGATCGTATCGACGTCCTTCCGGTTCAGCAGATGGCTCACGATCTGAAACTGCTTCTTCACACCGGGGATGACCTCATACAGGAAGTGATCCGGCAGAAACGGGAGCGTATTCAGACTCCAGCGCTGGTACTTGGGATCGTAGACTTCCGGATAGCTCATGGTCACGAGATGGCCCACGCACCAGGTCACAACGTAGGAATCAGACTCTACAAATCCGTCGCCGCGCCTCATATTCTCCCCGAGCGCTTTTGCAAATTCCTGCGCGACGCTCGGCTTCTCTGCGATAAACAGTGCTTTCGCCATATAGTCCTCCTGAGTGGCTGATAATCATCCGAACAGAGACAAAAAGTCCGGTCTTGAACAGTTACAATCTGTTATTATAAACATATTTTCCGGATTCTGTCAAATCCCCCCAGATGCAATTGAAGTCGTATATGCTGCATGGTATCGCCGGGATACTGACGGCGAAGAAAAAATCAAGAAACGCCATCAACCGGCTTTGCTGTTCCAGTCGATGGCGTCCTGTAATTCTGTATCTTTTATAAAACAATATCTGCTACCGTTCCGATTCGCTGATATTCGTCCTTTACTTTGCCTGAATGTATCCCTTTGCCTTTAAGGTCTCTGCGCAGAGGATCGCTCCGCCTGCCGCACCGCGGACGGTGTTGTGGGACAGCCCGACGAATTTGAAATCATAGATGGAATCCTCACGGATCCGTCCGACTGATACGCCCATACCGTTCTCATAGTCGACATCCAGTGTCACCTGCGGACGGTTATCCTCCTGCATGTAGCGGATGAACTGCTTCGGTGCGCTCGGAAGATTCAGCTCCTGCGGCAGCCCCTTGAAGCTCTCGAGCTTCTCGATCAGCTGCTCTTTCGTCGGCTTCTTGCGGAACTTTACAAATACGGCTGCGGTATGGCCGTTCAGTACCGGTACACGGATGCACTGGCAGGTGATCTTCGGCTCGGTCGCCGGGACGATCACGCCATCCTCGATCTTGCCCCAGATGCGGAGCGGCTCTTTCTCACTCTTTTCTTCCTCGCCGCCGATGTACGGGATGATGTTTCCCTCCATCTCCGGCCAGTCCTTGAAGGTCTTGCCTGCTCCGGAGATCGCCTGATAGGTCGTAGCGACTACCTCATACGGCTCGAACTCTTTCCATGCCGTCAGCACCGGTGCGTAGCTCTGGATCGAGCAGTTCGGCTTTACTGCGATGAAGCCTCTGGTCGTGCCAAGGCGCTTCTTCTGATACTCGATGACATCGAAGTGCTCTGGATTAATCTCCGGAACGACCATCGGGACGTCCGGGGTCCAGCGATGTGCGCTGTTGTTGGATACGACCGGTGTCTCGGTCTTTGCATATGCTTCTTCGATCGCGCGAATCTCGTCTTTTGTCATATCGACTGCGGAAAATACAAAATCGACCGTTGCCGCTACTTTCTCGACCTCATTTAAATCCATGACGATGAGCTTCTTGACTGCTTCCGGCATCGGTGTCGTCATCTTCCAGCGTCCGTTTACTGCCTCTTCGTAGGTCTTGCCTGCGCTGCGCGGGCTCGCCGCCACCGTCACGACCTCAAACCACGGATGATTTTCCAGCAGAGAGATAAATCTCTGTCCTACCATTCCTGTTGCTCCCAGAATACCGACTCTAAGCTTCTGACTCATTTTTTCATTCTCCTTGTCTCTTGTTCTGTCCTCTCGCAGGATCATAGATACGCCGAAACTGCCGGCGATGCCATGCAAAGATGACGTAATTCGTGTCCCCTATGTATGTTCCCCTAAGAGTCAAAGCGGATATTCACAATCCACTTCGTCACTTGCCTGATTTGGGTCAAGCGGATATTCGCAATCCGCTTCGCTACTTGCTCATAACCGAATAGCCGCTTCGCAGCTTATCAGGAGTGGCTTGTACCACTCCTGATACAAGCAAGTCCCAACCCACTGCTTATTGCTTTGCGCAATTGAAGCAGGGGACTTGCTTGATTCGGTTAAA
>JAQXGF010000141.1 GCA_029006155.1 Lachnospiraceae bacterium | reverse complement strand
CTATTCCCCGAACGATTCGAAAGAGGCAAAGATCGTGATTGTGACGCCGAAGGGAAAAGGTGACTGGGAGATCCGCACGCTCGTAACGCTTCCGCACGTACATCGTTTTGACATTCTGACCAGAGATGGCAAGAATTATCTGATCGCATGTGCACTGAAGTCCGGGCACGAGTTCAAAGATGACTGGAGCATGCCGGGTAAGGTGTACGGAGCAGAGCTTCCGGAAGACCTTTCCGGATTTGACGAGGAGCATCAGCTTCCGCTTACCGTGCTCAAGGACAATATGCTGAAGAACCATGGCTACTATCGCGTGATGGAAGGGGACGTCCCGACGAGCGTTGTCTCCTGTGACAGCGGCGTATACCGCTTTACCCCGCCTGCAAAGGGTGAGAGCGAGTGGACGATCGAGACGCTTCTGGAGTCTGCAGCGAGCGATGCAGTGCTCGTAGACCTGGACGGCGACGGCGAGAAAGAACTCGGCGTACTGGCTCCGTTCCACGGCGAAAAGGTCCGCGTTTATAAAAAGAAGGACGGAAAATTCGAGAAGGTATATGAGTATCCGGAAGATGCAGAGTTTACGCATGCGATCTACGGCGGCGATCTCTGCGGCAAGCCGGCATTCGTAGTCGGGCACAGAAAGGGTAAGAGAAATCTCTTTGCCATCACCTGTGACGAGAATGGCCAGTATGGTTTTGAGACGATCGATGAGGATTGCGGTCCGGCAAATGTGTTCCATTATGTACATGATGGAAAAGACATTCTGATCGCAACGAACCGTGAGATCGATGAGATTGCGATGTACCATCTTTCAAAATAAGAAAATCAGGACATGGAGAGGCTTCGTGCTGCGCTGGCAGTGCGGGGCCTTTTTTCTGCTCCTTTTTGTAGCAGAAAGGGGCTTGGATTTTCCTGATCCAGAAGCTATAATACGAGTGACCGGTCTATTCGGTTCGTTATGGACTTTCATGACGGATACAACAATGATTGGATACAGCGACAGGAGGACAGAATGGATAAATATTTTTTGCTGACTTATACGATGGACGGAAAGGATGGATTTCGGCATTCCTACCATGCGTGGTTTGAGACAGAAGAGGCGATGCGTACATTTGCGGCGGAGAAAGAAGGGCTGGAAGTAGACCTGGCGATTCAGATTTTATCCTGTAAGGAGATCGACCTTTCGCATCCGGAGGCACAGTAGAGAAGTACGGACTGATTACAGATAGAATTTACAGAGATTTTACAGAGGTGCATATCTGCATTTTACAGAGGCGCTCTATAATGAGCGCAAATGAAAGCGAAAGTGTCGCGAAAGGAAATGAGGATATGTACGAAAATATCAGTAAAATGGTAATAGATCGTTCTCTCCAGTTTGGATGGAACAGCAAAGATACACAGAAATATTTGTACCTTGTGATGAATACGGTGGTATGGTTTTTCCTTGCAGGTGTGCTTGGTGTTCTGGCGCAGCTGCTGATCGGAAGTCTTACCACTTTCGATGTGGTGGCACTGGCCTTATTCGGTGCACTGCTTCCGGGATTTTATGGAGGGATCCTGTATCTTTACCATACCGCGGAAGATGAAGAATAAAAGGCAACAGAAAAGAGGAAGGCTCTGGCTGGTTTAGATTCCAGCCGGAGTCTTTTTTGACTTTGTTTTATAAACAATTGGTAAACTCTCCCGATATGTGTTGAATAAGGAAAACCGGTATGGTAAAATAATGGCGCTGTGCAGAAGGCACAGGAGTGTTTTTACACATATACAGCAGGAGAAAAGACGATGAATATCTTATTTTATTTAGTACCAAAGAGCGAGGTTATGTATTTGTATGATGATTATTCCCTGCGCCAGGCAATGGAGAAGATGGAATATCATAAGTACGGGGCGGTGCCGATTATTAACCGTGCCGGGAACTACGTCGGGACGCTGACAGAAGGGGATATCCTGTGGGAACTGAAGGACCGGAAGCTGACAAATTTGCATGAGGCAGAGGAGATCATGCTGCGTCATATCAACCGCAAGCGGGATAATGAACCGGTCAATGTCAATTGCAACATTGAGGACCTCGTTATGACTTCCATGAATCAGAACTTTGTCCCGGTCATTGACGACAATGGCATTTTTATCGGAATTGTGACGAGAAAAAGTATCATTGAGTACTGTTATAAGCAGTATAAAGCGGTATCTTCCGCACAGGCAGGGGTTGAAAAAGTTACAGAATTATGATAAAATGTAAAAAATATGTAATAAATCAGAATGCCTGCAGCGGGAGGCAGCCACGGGATTGTCAGATGGTAAAGAGATGCCGGAGGGGATCGCATATTTTGCCGGGTGCAGGTATGAGGCAATGAGACAAGAGGAGTGAAAGGTATGAAGAGGAAAGTTCGGGTATTGCTGTTGTTCTGCATGCTGGTGCTGTCACTTGGCGGGACAGCTGTGGCGGGACATGCGGCGGAGGATGATACCACTACGACGACTGCACGGGTGAAAAAGACCGGGTGGGTCAAAGAGGGAAAATGGTATTTTTACTATGGCAAGACCGGGAAAATGCTGACCGGCTGGCAGAAGATCAATGGAAAACTGTATTATTTCCGGAAGCAGGCAGAAGGCGATGCTCCGGCTGGCAGCCGGGCGACCGGTTTTTGTACGGTCGGGAAGAAGACGTTCCATTTTTCCACAAAGGGTATTTTACAGACCGGTTGGCAGAAAATTTCCGGAAAGAATTATTATTTTGAACCGAGCGGAAAGGCCGGGACGATCGGAGAGATGTACACCGGATTCCGCAAGATCAAAGCAGGCGGAAAGAATGGCTATTTCCTGTTTCAGGAAGACGGGGCAGCGACCGTCGGCTGGGCAAAGTATAAAGGGAAGACCTACTTTTTCAGCAATACGGCAAAGCTGGGTGTCCGCGGCCGGGCGATTACCGGCTGGAAGACGATCAGTAAGAACCGGTATTTCTTCAGTACCTATGGTGTCATGCAGAAAAATCGCTGGATCAGTAAAAAGTATTACCTTGGCAGTGATGGAAAGATGCTGAAGAGCTGTGTCACTCCGGATGGTTACGTCGTAAATGCGTCCGGCGCGAAGGTACGTGTTGCAAAGGGCTGGATTAAGTCCAATGGCGAATATTACTATTATGTATCCGGCAAGAAAACGACCGGCTGGAAGACGATCGGCGGCAAGAAATATTATTTTGATGAGAATGGCGTGCGGCAGCACGGGTTTGTGACGATCGGCGCGAACAAGTATTATCTGAAGAGCGGTGTGATGCAGACCGGCCTGCAGACAATTGACGGAAAGCTCTATTACTTCCTGTCGGATGGTAAGATGGCGGTAGGTACGACGATTGATGGCTATACAATCGGTGCGGACGGCGTGGTGACGAAAAGCCCTTCCGAGACGGAAGATAACAGCAAGACAGAGGATGACCCGAACGGCAAAGGCAACGGCGCAAAGATCCTGATTCTCTCCGGACACGGACAGGGGGACGCGGGTGCGACGGCGACGATCGGAAAGACCACGTATTATGAGTATAAATATACGCGGGAGTTTGCAAAGCTGATCTACAACGCATTGTCCGGTGCAAATCTGCATGTGACATTATATGACCAGAACTATGATCTCTATCAGGTTATGTCCGGAAAGAAGTCCGGTCCGATTCCGAATCTGAAGGATTACGATTATGTGCTGGAGATACATTTTAATGCAACGGCAGTCTCCGGTAAGGATCTGAAAGGCGACGGGAACTTCAAGGGTGTCGGTATGTATATCAATTCTGCAAAGAAAAATTATACGATCGACAAAAACATTGTAGCGGCTGTTGCCAAAACCGGATTCAAGGTATGGGGTGGCGGCGCCGGGATTTTCCGTTCTTCCGGACTGTTCAACGCCAAGACCTGCCAGTCGAAGGGGGTCTCTTACGGACTGCTGGAGACGGCGTTCATCGACGATAAGGACGATATGGAATATTATAATAAGAATAAAGAGGCAATGGCAAAGGCAGTGGCGAACGCACTGGTGAGCTATTTCAAGTAATGAAGGAGAGGAGTGTCTGATGGATGCTCCTTTTTTTACCTTTACACTTTATTACGTTAATTTAACGGCGGGGATTGACAAAGCGTGGTTGACTTGCTAAAATAGGAAGAAAGTTTTCACAGAGAACAGAGGTATATACATATGAATAGAAGAGTGTTATCATTGCTGGTGGACAATACCTCCGGCGTGCTGAGCCGTGTGGCAGGCCTTTTCTCCCGCCGCGGCTATAATATTGACAGCCTCACAGTAGGTGAGACCGCTGATCCGCGCTACTCCCGCATGACAGTTGTGGCACGCGGCGATGAGCAGATTCTGGATCAGATCGTAAAGCAGCTGGCAAAGCTGATTGATGTCGTTGATATTAAGGTGCTCGAGGATGAGAACAGTGTCAATCGTGAGCTGGTACTGGTAAAGGTACGTGCGGATGCACATGACCGCCAGTCGGTGATCACGATTGCAAATATTTTCAGAGGAAATATTATTGATGTCGGCAAGGATTCTCTCATCATAGAGCTGACCGGTCAGCAGTCAAAGCTGGATGCATTCCTGAAGCTGCTGGACGGATATGAGATTCTGGAGCTGGCCCGCACGGGAATCACCGGACTTTCCAGAGGCGCAGATGACATCCGTTATCTGTGATGTCTGCAAGCCAAAAGCTTTGCTGCACAGGACAGAGATTCGCTTGGGTGGCAGGCTGCAGAAACAGATTGCTGTTTCTGCATTCATAACAGTGTAACTTACGACCGAATGAGTTTTTGTACCGGTGAACCGGTGCATGGTTTTGTCAGGATTCAGATTTCCTGCGTGACGGCTTATTCGGATGCAAGCTAATAAATATCAATACAAAAAGAGGAGACGAAAAAATGGCAGCAAGAATTTTTTATCAGAAAGATTGCAACCTTTCCCTTCTGGAAGGAAAGAAAATCGCAATAATTGGTTATGGAAGCCAGGGACATGCACATGCGCTGAACTTAAAAGAGTCTGGTTGCGATGTGATTATCGGTC
>JAQXGF010000140.1 GCA_029006155.1 Lachnospiraceae bacterium | reverse complement strand
TAACTGGGATGTTCTCGGAGCTGCTGAGGAAGACAGTGATTTTGGTCCGATTGCGCAGAAAGTTCTACTGTCATGCTGATTCCCCGGGTTGATTGTATAACCAAGAATCTAGCAATGATATTGTTCGCACTTGCCAACTTTCTGGACAAATATATCATCTTCTTCATTTTCGTGCCCACAAAGCCTTATTCTACAAGGTCTCCGGATGCCAAAAGCGTCACATCTCACACAAAAAATCCCCTGTAATTCGCTTGAGAGATTTTACAGGGGCTTCTCTTATACTTGCTATTCTTCCTGCTGTGCTTTGATATGTTCCTTCACCTTTTAAAGCCAAAGAAAATGATTATATCTTCTCTGTTGTTGTCATCATGCCAGTACACTGATACTGTAATAGAATTCCCTTTTCCGGAAAAGTAAAGAAAAAAGCCACTCCTTAAAGGTTAAAGAATGGCTTAAATACAAGGAAAATGGCTTTTTGATTTACAAATTACACTTTAAACCGATATCCCACACCCCAGATCGTCTCGATGTACTGCGGCTTGGAGGACTGCTTTTCGATCTTCTCGCGGATCTTTTTGATGTGGACGGTGACGGTCGCGATGTCGCCGACCGACTCCATATCCCAGATCTCCCGGAACAGCTCTTCCTTTGTGAATACATGGTTTGGATTCTGAGCCAGGAAGGTGAGGAGATCGAACTCCTTGGTCGTAAACGGGCGCTCCTCCCCGTCGACCCAGACGCGCCGCGCCGTCTTATCGATCTTGATGCCGCGCACCTCGATGATGTCATTCTCCTGCACGTTGCTGTTCACAAGGCGCTCATAGCGCGCCAGATGTGCCTTCACGCGGGCCACCAGTTCGCTCGGGCTGAACGGCTTCGTCATATAGTCGTCCGCGCCGAGGCCGAGTCCACGGATCTTGTCGATGTCGTCCTTTTTCGCCGATACCATGATGACCGGCGTATTTTTATGGATCCGGATCTGACGGCAGATCTCAAACCCGTCCACACCCGGAAGCATCAGATCCAGAATAATCAGATCAAACTCTTCCTCCAGGGAACGCTTCAGCCCCTTGTCTCCTTCATTTTCAATCTCTACCTCAAAGCCGGACAGTTCCAGATAATCTTTCTCCAGATCTGCGATCGCGACTTCGTCTTCTACGATCAAAATTCTGCTCATTTTACCGGTACCTCCTGATATTTTCTGAGGACAAAACACATCGTCGTCCCTTCTCCGAGCTTGCTGTTCGCCCAGATCCGGCCTCCGTGATCCTCAATGATCTTCTTTACAATCGACAGCCCGATGCCACTTCCTCCCTGTGCGGAATTTCTGGATGCATCGGTGCGGTAGAACCGGTCAAAGACACTGACCAGCTCCCGCGTCGGGATGCCCTTGCCGTTGTCCTCGATCTCTACCTGAATGAAATCCCCCGCATCCTTGACGCGCAGCTCCACCCGCTTTTCCTTTTTGTCCATATATTTGACTGAATTTCCGATGATGTTGTTGATCACACGGGTCATCTGCTCCGCATCCGCGATGACCAGTGTCTCCGGATCGACGGTATTGATGTAGGAGAACTGGATATCGCGCCCCCGCAGGTCCAGGCCGACATCGTCGGCACAGTCGTCAAAATACTCCGCGACGTTCAGACGGTTGAAATTGTACGGGATACGGTTCGTATCGATCTTCGAATAAAAGGTCAGCTCATTGATCAGCCGATCCATATCGTTTGCCTTTACATAGATCGTGCGGATATAGCGGTCCATCTTCTCCGGCGTATCCGCCACGCCGTCCATAATGCCCTCGACATAGCCCTTTACGGCCGTGATCGGCGTCTTCAGGTCATGGGAAATATTGCTGATCAGCTCCTTGCTCTGGCGGTCGAATGTCTCCTTCTCCTCCGCCTGTGTCTTCAGCTTCTTGCGCATCTCCTCAAAATCCCGGCACAGCTCGCTGATCTCATCGTTCCCGGTCTCATTGAGTTCAAAATCAAAATCCTCGTTTTTGATGCGCTCCGTCGCCTCACTGAGCTTTTTCAACGGTGTATTGACACCCCGGTAGATCCAGATCGTCAGCAGCATTGCCGTAAAAAACATGATAATGATAATCGAAACAATCAGGTTCAACAGCAGGTGCTTTGTCTGCGCTACCATCATCTTCGCCGACGAAATGATAAAAATACTGCCCTCGGAGCCATCTGAAAATTCGACATCCAGCTGCTTTACAAACGCCCGTACATCCTTTCCGATGTAAGAGCCGCCATCCGAAGAACTGCTGAACTCCCGAAATGCCGGAAGCTCTGCAAAGAGCTTTGTCACATCCTCGTCCGTGCCACAGTAATACAGTTCGCCATCCTTACGCACAAGCAGGTAAGATGGCTTATCCGCCATCGACGCATTTACCTGTTCCAGATAATTCGGATCCAGAAACTGATCCGGATCTGCCTTTGCCTGTGCTTTGAGTTTATCAAAAATCTGCTCTGTCGATTTTCCGATCACCTGCATGGAGTCCGAGAGCGATTCCAGGGACATCGGCACGCCGTAGCTCTGCTCGATCATACGCATCTGATATTTGGAAAATCCGAAAAACGCCACCGCAAACATGAGAAACGGCACAAACAGAATCACAAAAAATGCGATGATCAGTCTTGTCTTTAATTTCATCCTTTTCCCACTTTCTTTCCTATGGACTGATACTGGACTGCACAGCAAATGGCAGTCTCATCGTTTAAGTATAACATACGACAAAATGCTTTTCATCTAAACAATGCGGAATTTTTCTAAACTTTTTATAAAACAAAAAACAGGAACCCATCTGGCAATCTCTTTGATCGATTCCAGACAAGTCCCTGCCTTCTCTTTTTTTATATAACTTCAACCGAATCCGGCAAGTAGCAAAGCAGACTGCGAATCTCCGCTCTGCCCTGGCTTCCCCGCCTTACAGATACTTCTTCAGTACTTCTACCTTATCCAGCTTCTCCCACGGAAGATCCAGATCGTGGCGTCCGAAGTGACCGTATGCAGCAGTCTGCTTGTAGATCGGACGGCGCAGGTCGAGCATCTTGATGATGCCGGCCGGACGGAGATCGAAGTTCTCACGGATGATCTCGGTGAGCTTCTCATCAGAAATCTTGCCGGTACCGAAGGTGTCTACCATGACAGAAGTCGGACGTGCGACACCGATCGCATAGGAGAGCTGAATCTCACACTTCTCCGCAAGACCAGCCGCTACGATATTCTTTGCCACATAGCGCGCTGCATATGCTGCGGAACGGTCTACCTTTGTGCAGTCCTTTCCTGAGAATGCTCCGCCGCCGTGTCTGCCGTATCCACCGTAAGTATCTACGATGATCTTACGTCCGGTCAGTCCGCTGTCGCCGTGCGGTCCGCCGATGACGAAACGTCCGGTCGGGTTTACGAAGAACTTCGTGTTCTCATCGACCATCTCCTGCGGAAGGATCGGATCGAATACATATTTCTTGATATCCTCGTGGATCTGCTCCTGTGTCACATCCGGATCATGCTGCGTCGAAAGAACGACTGCATCCAGTCTGGACGGCTTACCATTCTCATCGTACTCGACCGTGACCTGAGTCTTTCCATCCGGACGCAGGTAAGTCAGGGTGCCATCCTTGCGCACCTTGGTCAGCTGCAGTGCCAGCTTCTGTGCCAGTGCGATCGGATACGGCATATACTCATCGGTCTCGTTCGTCGCATAGCCGAACATCATACCCTGGTCTCCGGCACCGATGGCTTCGATCTCCTCGTCGCTCATCTGATTCTCTTTCGCCTCAAGCGCTTTGTCTACGCCCATTGCGATATCGGTCGACTGCTCGTCGATCGCGGTGATGACGCCGCACGTATCTGCGTCAAAGCCGTATTTTCCTCTCGTGTAGCCGATCTCACGGATCGTATCGCGGACGATCTTCTGGATATCGACATAAGCCTTTGTCGTAATCTCGCCCATGACGAGTACAAGACCGGTCGTGGTCGCTGTCTCGCAGGCAACACGGCTCATCGGATCCTGCGCAAGCAGTGCATCAAGGATCGCATCTGAAATCTGGTCACACATTTTGTCCGGATGACCTTCGGTAACTGACTCTGAGGTAAATAATCTCTTGTCCATTCTCATTTCCTTTCTCTGTCTCTGAAACTATTCGCTTCGAAATGCTTTTCTGTTCTGAACTGATAAACGTTTGATCGATATAAAAAAGAATAAGTAAAAAAAGTCCGCCAGAAAAAGCGGACTCAATAATCACTCATCAAATCCCCTTATTGTTCGAGTTCACTCGCTCAGGTTGGCACCTTCCGTTATGGGGTTGCCGTGGCTTCACAGATCCTATGTATCTCCACCACTCTGAATAAGAGAAAAGCATCTATTCATTTGTTCGGATATAAGCTACAGCTTTTTCCCCTGTTTGTCAAGCCTTTTCTCCTGACAAATACAGAGAATCGTCAAATTTTCTCACTTATTTCCGGTAAACCGCTCCACGATGTACCGGTTCGCCTCCAGCTCCTGCGTATCGTCAAGCGGAGACAGCTCTGCCTTCCCGTATTTTCGCATCAGCGCATTGGATAAAAGCAGATCACACACCTGCGGGTTCTTCGGGAGCAGCGGTCCGTGCAGGTAGGTGCCGATCACATTTTTATACCGGACGCCCTCCATGCCGTCATCCCCATTATTTCCATAGCCGAACAGCACTTTCCCAAGCGGCTCGTTGTCATTGATGTATGTCCTGCCTCCGTGATTCTCAAAGCCGACGATCGGAAGCTCCATGCTGTCATTTTTTATGACGATATTGGAAATCAGTCGCGGGCTTCCCTGCTCCGTGTAGAGATCCACCAAAGAGAGCCCCTCGATCCTTCCGTCGTCGGTATCGTAGTAGTGGCCGAGCAGCTGGTAGCCGCCGCAGACCGCAATGACACTGCCGCCGTCCTCCACGTAGTCCTTAAAATCCTCCCGGATCGTCTTTAATTTCTCGCAGACGAGCATCTGCTCCCGGTCAGAACCTCCGCCGAGCAGCACCAGATCCAGCTTCGTAAAATCGACCGGATCCGTGATCTGAAATTCCCGCACTTCCGCCTCAATGCCCCGCCATTCACAGCGCTTCTTCATGCACTGGATATTGCCCCGGTCGCCGTAAAGGTTCAGCAGGTCCGGATAGAGATGTCCGATGGTAAGCTTCATGTTGGATTCCTCCCTGGTACATTAATGCATGTTCGCCAGAATATTTCTGGTCGAAAACAGTGCGGTATAGTTTACGAGCACATAGAGATTGCCACAGCCGTCCGCGATGCGCTTCTGGATCGCCGTCTGTACATCCGCAATTAGCTCCGATTCAATGTCCACGTACTTCATCCGCAGCCGCATATCCTGACAGCGGATGCCGCTCACGGTAATCGAGCGGATCGACGGGTCTGCGAACCGGTCAAAGTCCACGTCCCAGAGCCACGAGATATCCGTGCCATCCTGTGCGTTATCGTTGATCACGATGATCAGGTCTTTTTCCCTTGTATCCTCCATCACGGCAGAAATATTCTGGTTGAAGCCAGCCGGATTCTTCGCCAGATTGAGGATCACATCCGTATTTCCGATATGGAACTGCTCCATCCGCCCGTTCTGCGGATTGAAGTCCTGCAGTACCTGCTCAAACTGTCTCAGCTCCATGCCGCCGGTGCGCGCCGCACTGTAGGCTGCAAGAATGTTGTAAATATTATAAAAGCCCTTGTAATTGACCGAGATATGGGCCGTCTCTGCCGGAAGCCTTTGTCCTGCGTCAGAACCATGATCTGCACTTCTGACGAAGCGCGCGATGTCGAAATTCAGCCCGTGTGTCATGTCGATGTGCTCCGCATCAAAGTCCACCTCCGGTCTGGCAAACCCGCACTTCGGACAGTGGTACATCCCGAGCTGGCTGTAGTGATAAAAGTCATAGTCCAGCCGCTCCCCGCACCGCTTGCAGAAGCGTCCCTCCCGGATCTCTCCGGTATCCTGCTCCTTGAATACCTGCTCCGTAATGCCGTAGGTGACATATGGATTGCCGCTCTCCATCGCCAGATAGGCCGAGAGCGCATCGTCACCGTTCACGATCACCGTCATATCCGGCGCCATCTGCATCGCTTTTTTCAGTAGATTCATCGTGATATCAATCTCGCCGTACCGGTCGAGCTGATCCCGGAACAGATTCGTCAGCACCATATAGTCCGGCTTGAAATACGGGAAGACACGCACGGTCGACGCCTCGTCGATCTCGATGCTCGCATAGTCCGCATCCAGATGTCCGTTGTTCTTTGCCGCCAGCACAAAGGCTGCCGTCACACCGTCGAGCATGTTTGATCCGGTGTGATTGCAGACCAGCTTCTTCCCCTCCGACTCGATCGCGGAGCACAGAAGGTTGTTTGTCGTTGTCTTTCCGTTTGTGCCACAGACTACAAAGATCTTTTCCCGCACCTCCAAAGAGAGCTCCCGCAAAATGTCAGGATCAATCTTCCGTGCCAGCTTGCCGGCCAGGGTCACCCCCTGTTTGCCGGCCAGACGGCACGCGGTACTGCACAGCTTTGCAGCCCAGATGGCAATCAGCCTTTGTATCCTCATGCCTTACTCTTCCTTCTTCAGTTCTTCTTCCAGTGATTTTAACGTATCCTCTTCGTTCTTCTTCGCCGAATCCTTTACCTTTGCGATGCTCGCCACGCGCACATTCTGCTCCGGATCGAGGCTCATCAGCTTCACACCGCTCGTCACACGTCCGAGCACGGAGATATCCTCACATGCCATCTGGATGATGATGCCCTCGGTATTGATCATCATGATCTCATGCTCGCGGTTGACCGCCTTTACCCCGACGACATTGCCGGTCTTCTCCATGATCTTGTAGCACTTGACGCCCTTACCGCCGCGGTTCTGTGCGCCAAATTCTGTGATCGGTGTCAGCTTGCCCATACCATATTCCGATACGATCAGCAGATATTCTCCCTGCGTATCGAGCTGCATGCCGACGACCTCATCCCCATCCGAAAGGCTCATACCGATGACTCCCATCGATGCACGGCCGGTCTTTCTCACGTCTGTTTCATGGAAGCGGATGCACTGGCCATATTTTGTGACAAGGAAAATGTCCTTTTTATTGTTTGTAAATTTCACTTCGATTAATTCATCGTCGTCCCGGAGAGTGATGGCAGTCAGACCAGTTTTTCTCACATTTGCAAAATCAGTGATCGGAGTCTTTTTCACCAGTCCCTTCTTCGTCGCCATGAACAGGAACTTGCCTTCCTTGTACTCCCGGATCGGGATCAGCGCCGTGATCTTCTCACCCGGCATCAGCTGCAGCAGGTTGATGATCGCCGTGCCGCGCGCCGTCCGGCTCGCCTCCGGGATCTCATAGCCCTTCAGACGGTACACGCGTCCCTGATTCGTAAAGAACATCAGGTAATGGTGTGTGCTCGTCATGAGCAGCTCCTCGATGTAGTCGTCGTCGATCGTCTGCATGCCCTTGATGCCTTTGCCGCCACGGTTCTGGCTCTTGAAATTATCCGGCGTCATGCGCTTGATATAGCCAAGATGTGTCATCGTGATGACGACGTTCTCATCCGGGATCAGATCCTCGGTCGTGATATCAAAGACGTCACGCTCGATGGAGGTCCGGCGGTCATCGCCGTACTTGTCGGCAATGATCTGGATCTCTTTTTTGATGACACCAAGGAGCAGGTTCTCATCTGCAAGGATCGCACGGTACTCCTCGATGCGCTTCATCAGCTCTTTATACTCTGCCTCGAGCTTCTCGCGCTCCAAACCGGTCAGCGTGCGCAGACGCATGTCGACGATCGCCTGTGCCTGTGCATCACTTAAAGCGAACCGCTCGATCAGCCCTGCCTTTGCGGCCTGTGTATTTGCGGATCCACGGATGATACGGATCACTTCATCAATGTTATCAAGGGCGATGCGCAGTCCCTGTAAAATGTGTGCCCGCTCCTCGGCCTTGTTCAGCTCATATTTGGTCCTTCTTGTGACGACATCCTCCTGATGACGGATGTAATACGTCAGCATTTCCTTTAAGTTCAGCGTCTTCGGCTCGTTGTTGACGAGTGCCAGCATGATCACGCCGAACGTATCCTGCAGCTGTGTGTGCTTATACAGCTGATTCAGTACGACATTCGCATTCGCATCCCGGCGCAGCTCGATGTTGATCCGCATACCCTCGCGGTTCGACTCATCGGTAATCGCCGTGATCCCGTCGATCCGTTTGTCGCGCACGAGCTCTGCCATCTTCTCAATCAGACGGGCCTTATTGACCATATACGGGATCTCCGTCACGATGATCCGGCTCTTGCCGTTTGGCATCGACTCGATGTTTGTCACGGCGCGCACGCGGATCTTGCCCTTTCCGGTGCGGTATGCTTCCTCAATCCCTCTGCGGCCTAAGATCTGTGCTCCGGTCGGGAAGTCCGGTCCCTTGATGATCTCCATAATCTCATTCAGGTCGGTCTCCCGCTGCTCCTCGACGCGGTTGTCGATGATCCGGACCACCGCCGCGATGACCTCACGCAGGTTGTGCGGCGGAATATTCGTCGCCATGCCGACCGCGATTCCGTTCGTACCGTTTACGAGCAGGTTCGGAAAACGCGCCGGCAGTACCGTCGGCTCCTTCTCTGTCTCATCAAAGTTCGGCACAAAGTCGACCGTATCTTTTCCGATATCCGCCAGCATCTCCATTGAGATCCTGCTCAGACGCGCCTCGGTATATCGCATGGCCGCCGCGCCGTCTCCGTCGACGGAACCGAAGTTGCCGTGCCCGTCGACCAGCGGATAGCGGGTCGACCAGTCCTGCGCCATATTGACGAGTGCGCCGTAAATAGAGCTGTCTCCGTGCGGGTGATATTTACCCATTGTATCACCGACAATACGCGCACATTTCCGGTGCGGCTTGTCCGGCCCGTTATTCAGCTCGATCATGGAATACAGCACACGCCGCTGTACCGGTTTGAGTCCGTCGCGGACATCCGGAAGCGCACGCTGTGAAATAACGCTCATTGCATAATCGATGTAGGATTCCTCCATCGTCTTTTTCAGATCCACCTCATGGACCTGATCGAATATATTATCTTCCACGGATTTCCCTCCTGTCTTATCCTGTCCATCTTTGCCTGTCATGATTCAGACGGACTTCCGGCACTATACATCCAGATTCTTTACATTCTTTGCATTTTCTTCGATAAACTCTCTTCGCGGCTCCACCTGATCCCCCATCAGCGTCGTAAAGGTCACATCGATCTCCGAGGACTGCGCCTCATCCATCGTGACACGCTTCAGGATACGCTTCTCCGGATCCATCGTCGTCTCCCAGAGCTGCTCCGCATCCATCTCACCAAGACCCTTGTACCGCTGAATCTTATTGTTCTGGTCTCTTCCGACCTCGTCAAGAATCTGCTGCAGCTGCTCATCCGAGTAGGCGTACCACACCTTTTTATTTCGCTCCAGCTTATAGAGCGGCGGCTGCGCCAGATAGACATAGCCCTGCTTGATCAGATCCGGCATGAACCGGTACAGGAACGTCAGAAGCAGCGTCGCAATGTGCGCGCCGTCGACATCGGCATCGGTCATGATGATGATCTTGTGGTAGCGCAGCTTGGAAATATCAAAATCTTCGTGAATGCCCGTTCCAAAGGCGGTGATCATCGCCTTGATCTCGGCATTGCCGTAAATGCGGTCGAGACGTGCCTTCTCCACGTTCAGGATCTTTCCGCGCAGCGGAAGAATGGCCTGCGTCGCACGGCTACGCGCTGTCTTTGCAGAGCCTCCCGCAGAGTCTCCCTCTACGATGTAGATCTCACATTTGGACGGATCCTTATCGGAGCAGTCCGCGAGCTTACCTGGAAGGGACAGTCCGTCCAGGGCCGATTTTCTTCTCGTCAGATCCCGTGCTTTTCTTGCTGCCTCACGCGCCCGCGCCGAGAGTACTGACTTTTCCACGATCGTTTTTGCGACCAGCGGATGCTGCTCCAGGAAAATGGTCAGCTGATCCGTCACAACGCTCTCTACCGCGCCACGCGCCTCGCTGTTGCCGAGCTTCTGTTTTGTCTGCCCCTCAAACTGCGGCTCGCCGATCTTGATGCTGATGATCGCGGTCAGTCCTTCCCGGATGTCGTCTCCGCTCAAGTTCTGGTCCGAATCCTTGATCAGTTTATTCGTCCGCGCATAGTCGTTGAAGGTCTTCGTCAGGGCATTTTTAAATCCGGTCAGATGCGTACCACCCTCCGGTGTCGTGATGTTGTTGACAAAGCTGTAGCTGCCCTCGGTATAAGAATCGTTGTGCTGCATCGCGACCTCGACGTACACACCGTCTCTGGTGCCTTCACAGTAAATGATATCCTCATACAGCGGCGTCTTGCCCTTATTCAGATACTTTACAAATTCGCGGATACCACCCTCGTAGTGGAATACCTTCTCCACCGGCTCCTCCGCATTTCGCTCATCACGCAGCACGATGCGGATATTTTTCGTCAGGAATGCCATCTCCCGCAGACGCTGCTTTAACGTATTAAATTCATAGACGGTATCCTCAAAGATCTCCTTATCCGGCAGGAAGGTGACCTTCGTACCGGTCTTTTCCGGATCACATGTCCCGATCACGGTCAGCTTTTCGACGACCTTGCCCCGCTCATAGCGCTGCTGGTAGATCTTGCCTTCACTGCAGATCTCGACTTCGAGCCACTCACTTAAGGCATTTACGACCGATGCTCCCACGCCATGCAGTCCTCCGGATACCTTGTATCCCCCGCCGCCGAATTTTCCGCCTGCATGCAGCACAGTAAATACGACTTCCACGGCTGGAAGACCCGCCTTTTTATTGATTCCGACCGGGATACCGCGGCCATCATCCACAACTGTGATGGAATCCCCCGGATTGATCGTCACAAGAATGTTGTGACAATATCCGGCCAGTGCTTCATCCACTGCGTTATCTACAATCTCATATACCAGATGATGCAGTCCCCGCGTCGAGGTACTGCCGATATACATACCGGGTCTTTTTCTTACTGCCTCCAGACCTTCCAGTATCTGGATCTGGTCTGCACCGTATTCTGCGCTCATAGGCACCCTCCTGTCAATTTCTTCGTTCGACCGTTCCCTCTACTACCTGGAACAGCCGGTCTATTTGAAAATTATTCTCTACAAAATCATCCACGCCCGTACACGTGATCATCGTCTGGATATCATGAATATTCTCCAGAAGATACCGCTGCCTGCTGCTGTCGAGCTCCGAGAGCACATCGTCCAGCAGAAGTACCGGCGTATCCTTCACACTTTGTTTTACAATCTCGATCTCCGCCAGCTTTAAGGAAAGCGCCGTCGTCCGCTGCTGCCCCTGCGAGCCGTATTTCCGCAGATCAATGCCATGCACGGCAAATCCCAGATCATCCCGGTGCGGCCCGGTCATCGTCTGCTTCATCCGCAGATCCTTTTCCCGGTTTTCCCGCATCTTCCGGCCAAATTCCGCCTCGTCTACATTCGGCTCATAGGTCACCGTCAGCACTTCTTTTCGCCCGGAGAGGCTGCTGTGGATCCCGCCGATGATCTCCTGCAGCTGATCCGTAAACGCACGCCGGGACCGGATCAGAGCCGTGCCGTACTGCACGAGCTGTTCATCCATCACGTCCAGCATCGTACCGGACTCCGGATAAAAGCCGTAATCCTTCAGAAGCCGGTTCCGCTGCGCGAGCAGCTTATTATAATTCGAGAGCTGAAACAGATAAATCGAATCGAGCTGGCACAGTTCCATATCCAGAAACCTTCTGCGCTCTCCCGGCCCGTTTTTGATGATATTCAGATCTTCCGGCGAAAAAAACACAAAATTCCCAAGCCCGATCAGCTCTCCCGCCTTTCGGACTGGAACTCCGTTGATTGCGATTCCCTTTGTTTTATTTTTTTTCAGGTGCATATCGATGCGGTACGGCACCTCGCCCTTTTTGATCCGCATACAGATGTGCGCCTCATCCCGGTCAAAATGGATCATCTCCCGGTCCTTGCTTCCCTTGTGGGAGCGGGTCGTGCCACACAGATAAATGGCCTCTAAAATATTCGTCTTTCCCTGTGCGTTATCTCCGTAGAACAGGTTCGTCCCCGGATCAAATTCCAGCTCCAGACTGCCGTAATTGCGGAAATTTTCCAGCTTTATCGACTCAACAAGCATTTCCCTACCAGCCTATTATACTATTTTTATCTGAAAATTTCCACAGGTGGCTTCATCTCCTGCATGAAGCTTTTTCCCGCGCTGCAGTTCCACCTGTCCGTTCACTTTCACTTTTCCGTCCTGAATGAGAAATTTTGCATCCACGCCGGAGCCGACGACATGGGCCGCCTTCAGTGCCTGCCCAAGCTTGATATATTCATCCCGAAGCTTTACTTCTACTACTTCCATTTTGTTTCTCCCTTTCTTATCACAGGTGCTCTGCAGCAAATGCCGAAACCATTCTGAAAGCACCTCTATGCCATGTCTCTCTCCCGCGGACATGTTAAGCATGTCTCAGGATAAGTGACATCTTTTTGAATGTTACTTATCCTGAGACTATTTCTTATCTTACGCCCATCAGTCATTATCTACAAAATTAACCGGCAGAATCAGATAGATATAAGTCTGCGCCTCATCACGGATAAAGCACGGTGCCTTTGGATTCATGTAGTAAATGTCGATCATTTCATCGTCGATCACGCGAAGTGCATCAATGAGCAGCTTCGGATTGAAACCGATCTTGATATTTTTTCCTTCCAGGTGGATGTCAATCATCTCATCCATCGATCCGATCTGAGAAGAAATCTTCAGTTCCAGTACGTCATCGTTGATATTCAGGATGATCGGACGCTTATCGCCTTCTTTTACCATCAGCGTCGCACGGTCAATACAGTCTAAGAATTCCCTCTTATTGATTGTGACCTTTGTCTCATAGTCATTGGTCAGCATCTGCTCCACGCGGAAGTAATTTCCCTCGATCAGTCGGGAAACGACGACGGTGTCCTCGAACTCGAAGAGAATATGGTTGTCCGTAAAATAAATATCTACATTGTCATCCACGCCACCGGTCAGAATTTTGGAAATTTCATTCAGAGTCTTGCCCGGAACGATCACTTTTTTCGCCGGATACGAAGATTTCAATTCAATTTTCCGGATGGAGATCCGGTGTCCGTCCAGAGAAACGACTTTCAGTTCACCGTCATTGATATCGAACAGTTCTCCGGTCATCATTTTATTGCTGTCATTGATGGCGATGGAAAAAATCGTCTGGCGGATGACTTCCTTTAAGGTAAACTGAGAAAGTGTGATCTGATAATCTTTTTCCACAAATGGAAGGAACGGGAAGTCTTCTCCGGTCTGTCCCATGATCGTAAACTTTGCTTTTTCGCAGACAATTTGCGTATTATTGTTGGAATCTGAAGTGATCAGTACATCATTGTCTGGCAATTTACGGATAATTTCTGAAAAAAGCTTTGCATCCAGTGCTACCATACCTTTTTCCTGAATGACGCCTTCCGTTTTTGTCTCAATACCAAGTTCCATATCATTGGCGGTGAATTTGATTTCATCGGCCGTCGCATGGATCAGGATACAGCCAAGAATCGGCATCGTCGTCTTGGAAGAGACTGCTTTCATTACAATATTGACACTTTTTTGCAGATCTGCTTTTTTGCATATGATTTTCATAAAAGTAAACACTCCTTTGATACAGATGATGAGCTGGTTATCCACGGGGCTGAAAATCGTCCGGATGGATAGATATAAAAAAGAAAAAGAACCGCAGTAACCGCCGTATGGGGTGTGGATAAGTGTAAAAGTCCAAAATTCCGCGCAGTTGCGGGAAAAATTCACCGGGATAACTGTGTGAACCCCACCGTCACAGACTCGGGATAACCGGAAAGTTATGCACAGATCGAAAAATCCACAGCCGACAGCGGAACATTTGGCGCTTTGTTTATAAACAGGTATCCACAGCACATTCACCCACCTATACCACAGATATCCTGTGGATAAGTGGATAACTTTGTGGATAACTTTTAGCTCGGATTGATCTTTTTCTTGAGTATTTCGATGGTTTTCCGCATGTCCTCAGACGTCTTCAGCTCGGAAGAAATCTTCTTGGAACCGTGTAAAACCGTAGAGTGATCGCGTCCGCCCATCTCGGAACCGATCTTTTTCAGTCCGACGCTCGTTAAATTGCTGCAGAGGTACATCGCGATCTGGCGTGGAACGACGATCTCGGTGTTTCGCTTGTTGCTCCGGATGTCGTCGACGGATACGTGAAAGTGTTCTGCAACGGTCGAGATAATAAAAGCAGGCGTCACTTCCTTTTTTTCATCCGGGGAAATGATGTCTTTTAAGGCTTCTTCCGCCAGTTTTACGGTAATTTCGCGATTTTCGAGGTTGCTTAAGGCGACCAGCTTGTTTAAGGCACCCTCCAGCTCACGGATATTGGACTTGATATTCATCGCAATGTATTTGATGACCTCATTGTCGATATCATAGCCGTCGGTTTCTTCCTTTTTATGAAGAATCGCCATTCGTGTCTCAAAATCCGGAGAGGAAATATCTGCGATCAAGCCCCACTCGAACCGGGAACGAAGTCTGGCTTCGAGTGTTTCAATATCTTTCGGAGGCTTATCGGAGGAGATAATAATCTGTTTTTTCTTTCCGTGGAGATCATTGAACGTATGGAAAAATTCTTCCTGTGTCGCTTCTTTTCCTATAATAAACTGAATATCGTCGATCAACAGTACATCGACACTTCGATATTTTTCGCGGAATTTTGTTGTGGCTGTGTTATTTCCGTTTCGAATCGCTTCGATCAGTTCATTGGTGAAAGTTTCACTTGTGACATAAAGAACCCGTTTATCCGGGTTTTCTTCTAATATAAAATGCGCGATGGCATGCATCAGATGCGTCTTTCCGAGTCCGGCGCCTCCGTGGATGAACAGCGGATTGTACATTTTTCCCGGAGATTCCGCGACGGCCAGGGCAGCAGCGTGCGCAAATTTATTGTTGTTGCCGACGACGAAGGTGTCGAAGGTATATTTTGGGTTCAAATTTGCGTTTTCCACATTCGCACTGTTGTCGGCATGATTGACCGAGGCGAACATTTTTTTATTTTCCAGGCTGTGTGCCTGTTCCGGAGCGAGCAGTTCAATCTCGTATTCCGTTCCGGTGACTTCCGCGATGGCCACATTGAGCGGAAGCAGGTATTTTTTTGTAATATAATCGATCCCCATCTGTCCGGTGGGGACAAGAACGCTGACTTTGTGATTGGAAATGGATAAAATTTCCAGAGTCTTCAGCCAGGTCTTAAACGACATATCGGAGAGCTCATGCTCCGATTTGACAGTATAAAGGATGTCATCCCATTTTTCTTGTAGTATGTCCATGTTCGTATCTCCAAAAATCCATTTTTTCCTACGATAATATTAACCCAAAACAGGGAAATTAGCAATGGAAAGATTTCACGTTATCCACACAGGCAGGGCGAAAATCCACGTATTTTGTCTGAAAAATGTGGAAAACCATGTGGAACACTGCCCAGGCGGTTTACATAAGAAAGAATGAAAAAGAGATGGGGGAAGAAGACTGTGTATAACTCATCCGCAGTATGCACAGTGGAAAAAATCCAGTAAAATAAACACATCTGTCTGTGGATAACCGTGCTGTACACAGGCTGTGAGAAAATTATCCACAAGTTATCAACAAGCTGTGGATAACATTACGTCAACTGGAAAAGTTATCAACCGGTGTGGATAAAAATGTGGATAAAGTTTTGCTTGACGCAGGGAGGTTTTCAGATTATAATTGAAACGATGTTTTCATATATACATGACAATCATTAAACTACCAACTGAGATAGATTTGGTTCAGAAAAAGGAGGTGCCACGCCAATGAAGATGACATTTCAGCCGAAGAAGAGATCCAGATCAAAGGTTCATGGATTCCGGGCAAGAATGAGCACAGCAGGCGGAAGAAAAGTCTTAGCTGCAAGAAGAGCAAAAGGAAGAAAAGTATTGTCAGCATAGGCCGCAGATATGTGGCCTTTTTTGTAACTGTCCGGTAATGCCGGGCAGTTACGTTTTTAAAGGAAAAAAATATGTTATTTTCAGAATCTCTGAAAAAGTACGGTGATTTTCAGCGCGTGTATAAAAAGGGCAGATCGTATGCCAACAAATATCTGATCATGTATGTATTAAAGCAGGACGTGCAGGAGAACCGTATTGGAATTTCAGTCAGTAAAAAAGTCGGAAACAGTGTAGTAAGACACAGAATTACGCGATTAATCCGGGAAAGTTATCGATTGAATGAACAGAAATTTGTGGGGGGCCTTGATATAGTAGTGATCGCAAGGCCAGGCGCGAAAGAACGTAGTTTCTTTGAAATTGAGAGCGCGCTGCTTCACCTTGGCAGGCTTCATTCCATTCTGAAGGAAGAGGACAAGAAAGAAGTGAAGAAGGAACATGAAGAAGGTATTGATTAATCTGATCAGATTTTATCAGAAGTATCTGTCACCGATGAAAAGCACGAAATGCCCTTACACTCCGTCGTGCAGCCAGTATGGTCTGGAGGCGATCCAGAAATATGGCGCGGTAAAGGGCAGTATTCTCGCAGTGTGGCGGATTCTGAGGTGTAATCCTTTTTCCAGAGGCGGATACGACCCCGTTCCATGAGGAGGAAAGTAAACAATGTTATTGACCAAGAGCACGACATTTATCATCGGACCGGTAGCCAGTCTGCTCGGCTACATTATGAATGCAATATTCTGGGTCCAGTCGCAGATCGGCATTGAGAGTATCGGTCTGTGTATCATTTTATTCACCGTTGTGATCTACATGCTTCTGATGCCGCTGACAATCAAGCAGCAGAAGTTTTCCAAACTGCAGAGCAAAATGAATCCGGAGCTGCAGGCAATTCAGAAAAAATATAAGGATAAGAGACAGGATCAGGCAGCCATGATGAAGATGAATGAGGAGACGCAGGCTGTCTACCAGAAATATGGTGTCAACCCGATGGGAAGCTGTCTGCAGCTGATCATCCAGATGCCGATTCTGTTTGCCTTATACCGCGTGATCTGGAATATTCCGGCTTATGTAGGTACCGTAAAGAACGCATTTCTTCCGCTGGCGCAGGCGCTGATGAGTGCAAGCGGCGCACAGGACTTTATGGCGGAGATTGCTTCCAAAAACGCAGTCAGCTTTAAGGAAATGACAGAGCTCACCCTGATCGACGTGCTGTATAAATTCAAGCCGGAGAACTGGAGTGCACTTCTGAAACAGTTTCCGGATCTCTCCTCTTTAATTACGAGTACACAAGGCGATGTGGACCGCATGAACTATTTCCTCGGACTGAACATCGCAGATTCACCGGCATCGATTTTCCAGACTGCGATTGCGGCTGGTTCCGTGCTGATGATTATCGCAGCGCTTCTGGTTCCGGTGCTCTCCGCACTGACCCAGTGGCTGAACACCAAACTGATGTCCGCACAGAACGATACGCAGCCGACCTCCGGCGGTGCATCCGATACGATGGCGGCGACGATGAAATCCATGAACGTGATGATGCCGATCATGTCGGCAATCTTCTGCTTTACGCTCCCGGTAGGTATGGGCATCTACTGGATCGCGGGTGCCGTGATCCGAAGCATTCAGCAGCTGATCGTCAACAAGCATATCGACAAGATGGATCTGGATGATATCGTAAAGAAGAATGTCGAGAAGGCAAACAAAAAGCGTGCAAAGCAGGGGCTTCCGCCACAGAAGATTACCAATACGGCGAAGCTCAATACAAAGACGATCGACCGTCCGCAGCCGAGCAAGGAAGAGCGTGACCAGAAGATCCAGAATGCGACCGACTATTATAAAAATACGACAAAAGCAAAGCCGGGCAGCCTTGCTTCAAAGGCACAGATGGTACAGCAGTACAATGAGAAGCACGCAAAGAAATAAGGGGGACAAGGGTTATGGATTCTATTCGTGTAACGGCAAAAACAGTCAGCGACGCCATCACAGAAGCGTCGATCCAGCTCGGGACGAGCAGTGACAACATCGAATACACCGTGATCGATGAAGGCTCCAAGGGCTTTTTCGGAATCGGAAGCCGCAAGGCCATGATCGAGGCCCGCAAGAAATTCACCGATGAGGATCTGATGCAGGAAGTATTCGGCGAGAAGAAGGAAAAGGCAGAAAAGCCGAAGCGCGAGCCGAAAAAAGAAGGAAAGAAGGAAGCTGCACCGGAGAAAAAGGAAACACAGAGACCGGAGCAGCGGGAGAAGAGAGAAAATAAAGAGAACCGGGAGGCAAAGCGGGAGCCGCGCAGACCGGCCCCGGCAAAGCCGGCCGAGAGACCGGAAAAGCCGGTAGAGAAGGCAGCGGAAAAGCCGCAGGAGAAGGTCGAAAGACCGGTGGCAGCAGAGGAAGCTGCTTTAGCAGAGCCGAAGCAGCCGCGTGTTCCGGCAGATCCGGAAGAGGCAAAGCGCAGGGCGGTGACCTTCCTGACCGATATGTTCCGTGTCATGGAAATGCAGATCGAGATCCATGCATCCTTTGAGGATGATACGCTTTCGGTCGATCTCTCCGGTGAGGAGATGGGACTGCTGATCGGAAAACGGGGACAGACCCTCGATTCCCTGCAGTATCTGACTTCCCTGGTAGTGAATAAAGGGAAGGCTTCCTATGTACGGGTCAAGCTGGATACCGAGGACTACCGCAACCGCAGAAAGGCGACGCTGGAGAATCTTGCAAAGAACATCGCATTTAAGGTAAAGAAGACGAGACGTCCGGTATTCCTGGAGCCGATGAACCCGTATGAGCGCCGCATCATCCATTCAGCACTTCAGAATGATCCGTATGTGACGACCCATTCGGAAGGTGAGGAGCCGAACCGGAAAGTCGTTGTGACCCCGCGCAGAAAAAATGAGCGCGGTGGCAATGAGGGCGAGCGAAGAGAGTATCGCAGATCCAACCGTTCCGAGTATGCAAGACGCAAGGAGCAGGCAGTGGCTGCAGAACCGGCAGCCGCAGAGCCGACAGAGGCACCGAAGCAGCCGGAAGCAGAAAATTAAACGTACCGATTTTTGGAAAAGCCAGTGGAAACATTGGCTTTTCTTTTATGTTTTCGGATGCTATAATGGGGGACAGCGAAAAGCCCGGATAGACGGGTAAGATGAGAAAGAAATGGAGAACAGGAGCATGGAGCAGGATACGATTGCGGCGATCTCTACCGCAGTGTCGAATTCAGGAATCGGAATCATACGGATCAGCGGAAAGGATGCCGTCGCGGTCGCAGACCGGGTATACCGTTCGAAGAATGGAAAAAAACACCTGTCGGATCAGCCGACCCATACGATCCACTACGGCTACATTGTAGATGGGGGCGAGACGGTGGACGAAGTGCTCGTGATGCTGATGCGTGGGCCGAAGAGTTTCACCGCGGAGGATACGGTGGAGGTAAACTGTCACGGCGGCGTCTATGCGATGAAACGGGTATTGGATGCCGTACTGAAAAATGGCGCGCGCCCGGCGGAGCCGGGCGAATTTACAAAGCGGGCGTTTCTGAACGGGAGGATCGATCTGTCGCAGGCGGAATCCGTCATGGACGTCATTCAGGCCAAAAATGAATATGCCCTGAAGAGCTCTTTGCAGCAGCTAAAAGGTGCAGTCCGTACCACGGTCGAAGAGCTGCGCAGCCGGATTTTATACCAGACCGCGTTTATTGAGTCGGCACTGGATGATCCGGAGCATATCAGTCTGGACGGGTATCCAAAGCGGCTTGCCGAAGAGGTCGGGCAGCTGCAGGAGAAGCTCTCAGAGCTGATCGCATCCTCGGAAAACGGGCGGATCTTAAAAGAGGGCATCCGTACCGTCATTCTGGGAAAGCCGAACGCCGGAAAATCCTCGTTGCTGAATGCGCTGGTCGGGGAAGAGCGGGCGATCGTGACAGATATTGCCGGGACGACGCGGGATGCACTGGAGGAGACGATCGCGTTTCAGGGCATTACGTTAAATCTGATCGATACAGCCGGCATCCGGGAGACCGAGGATGTCGTGGAGAAAATCGGCGTCGGACGGGCCATCGAGAAGGCAGAAGAGGCCGATCTGATCCTCTGTGTGTTCGATGCGGCACGTCCACTGGATGAAAATGACCGGGAGATTTTAAAGGTGATCGGGGGAAAACAGGCGATCCTTCTTCTGAACAAGACAGACCTGGCAGCTGCGTTGTCAGAAGAGGAGCTGCGGGCGATGACCGGCGGGTCCTATCCGATCGTGCAGATTTCCGCAAAGGAGCAGACCGGACTTTCGGTGTTGACGGAGCAGATCCGCGCGCTGTTTTATCAGGGAGAGATCTCCGTGCAGGATGAGCTGTATATTACGAATGCCAGACAGAAGCGTGCACTGCAGGATGCCGCAGAAGGGCTTCAGAGGGTGCAGGAGAGCATTTTACTCGGCATGCCGGAGGATTTCTACTCGATCGATCTTCTGGCTGCGTATGAGGCGCTGGGGACGATCACAGGCGAGACGGTCGGCGAGGATCTCGTGAATGAGATTTTCAGCCGGTTCTGTATGGGAAAATAGACCAGAAGCAAGGAAAAGGGAAGGAAAGACATGAGCAAAGTAGAAGAGTTCGTGGACATTGTGGTAGTAGGAGCCGGACATGCGGGCTGCGAGGCGGCGCTTGCGTGCGCGCGCATGGGTATGGAGACGGTGATGTTTACCGTGAGCGTGGACAGCATCGCGCTGATGCCGTGCAATCCGAACATCGGAGGCAGTTCCAAAGGGCATCTCGTAAGGGAGATCGATGCGCTTGGCGGAGAGATGGGAAAAAATATCGACCGGACGTTTATCCAGTCAAAAATGCTGAACCAGTCAAAAGGTCCGGCCGTACATTCCCTGCGTGCGCAGGCGGATAAATCAGACTATTCGCGCAGCATGCGGATGGTACTGGAGCGCACGGAGCATCTGAGTATCCGTCAGATGGAGGTCACAGAGCTGATCGTGGAGCATGGCGTGCTCACAGGGGTACGGACGTATTCCGGGGCCATTTATCACTGTAAGGCGGCGATTCTGTGTACCGGGACGTATCTGAAGGCGCGCTGTATTTACGGCGATGTGAGCGTCCATACCGGCCCGAACGGGCTGCAGGCGGCCAATTACCTGACGGATTCCCTGAAAGAGAACGGGGTGAAAATGTATCGCTTCAAGACGGGTACCCCGGCGCGGATCGCGAAAAAATCGATTGATTTTTCCAAAATGGAAGAGCAGAAGGGCGATGTGCGTATCGTTCCGTTTTCCTTTACGACCGATCCGGAATCGATCCAGAAGGAGCAGGTATCGTGCTGGCTGACCTACACCAATGAGGAGACGCATAAAATTATCCGGGAGAACCTTGACCGGTCCCCGCTGTATTCCGGTATGATCGAGGGGACCGGGCCGCGCTACTGTCCGTCGATTGAAGACAAGGTCGTCCGGTTTGCAGATAAGAACCGGCATCAGGTATTTATCGAGCCGGAGGGGATCCACACGGATGAGATGTATATCGGCGGCATGTCGAGCTCTCTGCCGGAGGATGTGCAGATCGCGATGTACCGTTCCGTTCCGGGACTGGAACACGCGCAGATCGTCCGGAATGCATATGCGATCGAGTATGACTGCATCGATGCACGGAATCTGGCGCTCTCACTGGAATTTAAAAAGATTTCCGGGCTGTTCAGCGCCGGGCAGTTCAATGGCAGCTCGGGCTATGAGGAGGCGGCGGCGCAGGGCCTGATCGCGGGCATCAATGCGGCGCGGAAGGTACAGGGGAAAGAACCGCTCATTTTAGACCGCTCGGAGGCGTACATCGGTGTGCTGATCGATGATCTTGTGACAAAAGAGAACCGGGAGCCATACCGGATGATGACGTCCCGCGCGGAGTACCGGCTGCTGCTGCGGCAGGATAATGCAGATTTGCGCCTGACGAAGAAGGGCTATGAAGTCGGACTGATCAGCGAAGAATGGTACCAGAAGCTGCTGAAAAAGGAGCAGGAGATCGAGGCAGAGACAAAGCGGGTAGAAGCGACGCATATCGGAGCCAATGCGAAGGTACAGGCGTGCCTTGCGAAGCATGGAAGCACATCCCTAAAGACATCTGCGAGCCTGGCAGAGCTGATCCGGCGTCCGGAGCTGAGCTATGAGGCGCTCGCTGAGATCGATGAGGAGCGCCCGCATCTTCCGGCGGATGTATGTGAAGAAGTCAATATCAATATCAAATACGCAGGATATCTGGAACGGCAGATGAAGCAGGTAGAACAGTTCCGCAAGATGGAACGGAAAAAGATACCGGCAGATCTGGATTATGAGGCAGTGCCGAGCCTCCGGACGGAAGCGAGACAGAAGCTCTCACAGTACCGGCCGGAGTCAATCGGACAGGCATCCCGGCTGGCAGGCGTATCGCCGGCGGATGTGTCGGTATTGCTCGTGTATCTTGCATCCACAGGACACAGAGGGGAGAACGAACAGAATGAAAGATGAGAAATTACTGCGTGAGGGCTGTGAGGCACTGGGAATTCCGTTAAGTGACCGGCAGGTAGAGCAGTTTCTGACTTATTATGAGTTTCTGGTAGAGAAGAACCAGGTCATGAATCTGACGGCGATCACAGAGTACGAAGAGGTCGTACAGAAGCACTTTGTAGACAGCCTTTCCATTGTGAAAGTCTGTGACATGGCAAACGTACACACGCTGATCGACGTCGGCACCGGGGCAGGCTTTCCGGGCGTGCCGCTCAAGATCGCATTTCCGCAGATAAAAGTGGTGCTGCTGGATTCGTTAAATAAGCGCGTACAGTTCCTAAACGAGCTGACAGCGAAGCTTGGCTGTGAGGAGATTACGGCCGTACATGGAAGGGCAGAGGATTTTGGAAAGAATCCGGCCTACCGGGAGCAGTTTGACTTGTGTGTTTCACGGGCAGTCGCAAACCTGTCTTCCCTGTCGGAATATTGCGTGCCATTTATCAACGAAAACGGTCGATTTATTTCTTATAAATCGATGAATATAGATGCAGAAACGCAGGAAGCAAAAAAAGCCATTTATCTGCTCGGCGGAAAAGTGGAGCAGGTGGAGACGTTCTGCCTGCCGGGAAGTGACCTGGGACGTTCCTTTGTCGTCATCCGAAAAGAGCGCCCGACGCCGGCGAAGTATCCGCGCAAGGCGGGGCTGCCGTCGAAGGAGCCGCTGGGGAGCGGTGGGAAGAAGTAAAGATCCTAAAAAGTGTAATTGTTAGAGTAAGATTAACCCTGACAATTGCACTTTTTTACTTCATAGAGAATTGTGATGGATATCATTTGGAATTTTGGCCCAATGGAAAATATAAGATTTATTTGCAGGCAGCATAAAAATGCCAGCAGGTAGTAGTCGCTGCTGGCAAAAGAAATGTTTACTTTTTAAAAATGATACATCAGTTCCAGCATCTCCTCATAGGACTCGTCCTCGAGCTGTGGAAGGTGCTTTGCGCCTGCGATATGTTCCACAACGATATCCGGATTCAGCCGCAGATACGATTCCAGCGTACTCTTTGCATCCGGATCTCCCTCACCGACCGCTATGACAATCCGCTTTGTCGTATTCTGAAGTGCTTTGGAGATATCTGCATACAGATAATTGCTGTTTAGGCTGGCGAGCAGATATTTGCCATTGCCGTTTCTGGCATGTGCGGCATTATAGTAAGCGCGCGTGATCGAAGGTTCCATGTGAAACGAATTCAGGAAGCATTTTTCGGTCAGATAGTATTCTGTATTGGAGCGATTCGTGAGAAAATAGTAGACCGACCGGCCGATGACCGGGAGCTCGAACAGCTTCAGCCACAGCTTACTGTATTCATCCGGTGATTTTCGTAAGGTGGTCAGAGATTCCGGGCTGACGAGCATGATTTCGGTAAACAGCTTTTCATCCAGCGCGTTTGCCATCAGGACAAAAGAGCCGGAAAGACCGGTCGCTGCGACCAACGTCGGTGCTTGGATGACTTCTTTGACGAAATCCGTGATCATCTGGACATAGAAATAATTCGTATAAGTGATACCAGGCTTGTCTGATTTGCCGCAGCCGATCAGATCCACGCAGTAGACACGGTAGGTGTCTGAGAGGGCTTTTGCCATCTTCAGCCACTCATATTCCGAGGACCAGACGGTCAGGTCGTGGATCAGCAGCATCGGTGGATATTCCTTTTCCCCAAAGGTTCGATAGTAAATGTCGCCGTGCTTCCAGTGGTAATAGGAACCTCCGGTCTTTGTGTTTGTATTTGCAATGGAAGCGGAATCAATGATACGATTGACCACTTCGAGAAGACCTACCGTAAATAAAGAGGTTTTGAGTAATGACTTTTTCTTTCCCATTTTTATTCCGTCCTTTCGATTTTATAACTACATCTTTTATTCCCGCGAGCAACGAGCCAAGTAGCCATGCGTGCACTTTGTTTTGCAGGCCGTTTTATATCTGTGTATTAGTATAAACCAAATCCGGGCAGCTTACAATCAAAAAAACTTTCTTTTTTCGATGTTTTAGGGTATGATAAAGGCAAGGATTCCGCTGTAAGGATGCAGAAATAATGTCCCTGATTTTCCGGTTGAATGGGGGTTGCCAAGAGGAGAAGCAGCGGAGCGTTTGTGAGAATATCAGAGGGGAAAAAGGTTAAAAATATGCTGAGAGAATATATAGAGACACAATATAAAACGAATAAGGCAATGCGTGAAGAACTGGAAGAACAGATACATACGCTGCAGGAAGAGCATCAGGCAGCGGAAGAAGCGTTAAAGGAACTGCAGAAGGATCAGGATATTGAAAAAAGCATCTTTTCCCCACGCAGTCAGCTCGGTGGTACACCTGAGAAGCTGGCGGAGATTCGTACGAAATTGACTGAGACAGAGAAAAAGCTGGAGGCCGCAGGTACAAAACAGCAGGCTGTGCAGAAAGAAGAGCAGGAGATGGAACAGCTGCTGGCAGAAGTGCTGGAATTACAGCGCGTGGCAGATGGACAGGCCGTTGCGGTGAAGGCGGAAACTGACGAAGCATTAAAAGCGGCTCCGGTAACGGTTGAAAGCATTGACACAGAAAAAGAGCCGGCAACGGTAGCAGAACAGAGCGAACAGATCGAGCCGGAAAAGAAACTAGAGCCGGAAGTGCAGAAGGAAAATCTGGATCATGCGGTGAACATGGAAGAAATGGCAGAACGATCCGCTGAGATAAAAGAAGAGAATGGCGAAGTAGAAAGCAGATTGGAAAAAACAGACACAGAAGAAGCAGCAGTATCAGAGGAAAATGACGAACGTGATAAAGAAGTTGCTTCTGTAACGGCACAACAGGATACATCGGCAGTCGATGCGGAAAGTGGTGCGACTAAGATGGCGGGTAATACGGAGACGGATGCTGTAACGCCGGAAAACGAAGAAGCAGAGGAAGAAAAACCGGAACAGACGCTGGATATGGAACGCCTGAATGATTTGCTGTCAGATGTATACCGAAAAGCAGAATTCTGCACGGCCTTCTTATACAGCGATAAAAATAAATGCAGGACTCTTCTGAAAGAAATGAAAAAAGAGCTGAAGAAATACGCAGAAGAGATTGCCGGAATGTAAATGTTTCACGTGAAACATTTTAATTAATTGGCGTCATCGCAGCAGATAATATTTATTTTTTCGGGCCATGAGACGGATATGCGCATTTTAGGCATTCTCACAGGTTTACTGAGCTGAATGACTCCATGCGTCAACGACACAAAGAAAAATAAGTAGTGGTGAGATTTACTTATATTAGAATACATAGCAAATAAGACGTGCAATGACGTATAGAAATACTCTAAAATTAGAACAAATCAAACAAATCGATAAAAATAGATATAAAATCATGAGATGGACATGAGAAGAGCAATATTGGACGAGAAAATTACAAAAGATAAAACGGGAGGAATGTTTCACGTGAAACATTCCTTCTACAATATTGAAACCGCTAAATTCAGGCAATCAGGATCAAACACCAAAAACATAGTTTCATCTGGAAACAGGGTGCTTAGAACCCTGGAATAATGTTTTAACGTTTTCCTGCTTTATATAAAACTCATATTCGTTGGGAATTAACTGAAAACCAAAATCCTGGTACAATGGTTCTCCCATGGGGGAGGAGTTTAGCATGATTTTATGGTAAGAATGTTCTCGGGCATAATTCAATACAAATGTCAGCATATGTTTGGCGATTCCCTGACTGCGGTAAGTTGGTATAACATACATATTCATTAACTTGGCAACTTTTCCATTTGGAAGCTTGGTTGTGGGTGGCATTTCAAACAGGGATAATCCGGCTGTGGCGATGACTGTGCCATGATCTTCACAGAGAAATGCGATGTGACTGCCTGCTTCCAAAGTTCTTGTAAAAAAGTCAAACGTGTTCTCGTAGAGTGTTTCTTCACAAAAGTCGGCATCCCGTTCTTTGCGCATCTGCATTCGAAGCTGAGTCAGAACACTGCAGTCAGATTTGTTGGCAATTCGATAATTCATAACTAATTCCTCCTATAACCACCATTCCGGTGTGAGATCACCAAGCGTTACGATTCGCCGGTTATCGTAGTCCATCATGACTTTGATATCACGATATGAATCAGGCATCAACTGTGTCATGAATTCACGACAGGCGCCACAGGGAGCCATGGCTTTGCCGTCCCGATTGATGGCGATGCCACGTCGGATTGCGTTTTCACCATTTGTGATCATGTTGAAGATGGCGTTTCGTTCTGCACAGATACCCAACGTACATGCAGTGTCGACACAGACACCGACATAGATTTTGCCAGATTCCGATTCGATTGCCGCGGCAACGCCACCGGCTTCTATGCACCGGGAAATGTCACGTGGCTGTAACACATTTTTTGCTGCAAGATATAATTCATTCCATTTATCAGTTGCCATTTGTTTACTCTCCTTTATAGATCGTGTTTGCGAATCGATTTCAGTCAGGCGGGTATTCGCAATCCATCCCTGCAGCTCATCTATGCAACTCATCTCTGCAGCTCATCTCTGCAGCTTTGCTGCGGGGACTGCTGCGGGGATCTGCTGACGGGGCCTGGCTTTGCTACTTGTTTGATTCAGTTAAATAAATTCATCAAAGGTGCTTATTGTTTTTACTTGGTTCATTATAACATTATCCCTGTTGGCGGAAAAGTGATTTTTATTAAAAAGCATGCTCTTTAGACATGGTCAAATCTATATGAAAGGGCAGGCTTGATATGCAATATATAGAAAAAAGAGAATAAAGATATTAAAAAGCAGAAGAATAAATCGAAAAAAATTATTTTATTGCGCATCAGCAAGGAAAGAATCAAAACAAATACTTGCCGGATAATGTATCTGGCTAGATTGTTATGCACAGGAACAAATCAAACAACAGGCTGAAAAATGCACTAAAAACACAAATAAATCGACAAACATGAAAATAAAAATCGAAAAGCATAGATAAATCGAAAATATTAGATCTAAAAAGGCGAATATATAAGAAAAAAGGTTCGGAGGCGATAGAATGGAAATTTTTTCGAGAACTTTGCCGGAAATAATAAAACAGGATACGATGAATACGACTAAGATGTTTGAAACAATCTTGAAAATGATTGCCCTGTGACGATAGCGAGCGAATGAGAAATGCATCCAGTCACGCAAATGCATAAATATGCATTTGACGGGTGTAAAAAATATCTATCTAAAAAATAGACTGTTGTATATCTATGCTTGCATGCCATTTCTGCAGCAGGTATGTGTTTACCGCAGCCTGTTTTTTGAACTTGCATGTTTCACGTGAAACATTTGCAAACCAAAATATTCACAGTTTTATCAATTGTAAAGATTCAATGAAAAACGTTGCCGCCGGTAATTACAGAAGCAAGGATGTTTATTGTTTTAACGAGTCAAGCAAGTCCCTTGCTTCAATTGCGCGAAGCAATAAGCAGTGGGTTGGGACTTACTTGATTCGGTTAAAAATTCACTGTAAGATAATGAGGATAAACTTGTAGATGGACATTTGATTTACGATAATGGTGTGGCAATAGTGAAGTTAATCTCGACAGTAGAATAGTGGAAAAATTGAAAAATTCGCTAAACAGAAGGGACGATTAGCTGAAATAAGTACTTGTTATAAGTGGCAGTATGAATTTGCGATATTCATAGAAAAAAAGTGTGTGTTTTCAAATGTAAGGTTTATAGTATTTTGCCCCCTATGATACACGGATTGCTTCGCATTTCATGCTCTCGCAATTCTAAAACACCTCAAATCCGCTCTTTTTTCTACGAAAAATGGCTACTTTTCGGCACTTTGCGGGTCAATAAGTCATGATGCATGCAAGCATGACTTATTGAACTTTTGACACTTGTATCATTTTATATTGTTTATTCGGAAAAGATAAATACAAAATAAATGATTGAACGAAAAACTAAAAAAATAATGAATAATAGTGCGGGAAACGCTGAGATATGTTATAATACCAGTTGCCCTGATGCGTTTTATTGGAAATAATAGAAACGGAAGGGCAAAGAAAAGCAGACAAAAACAGAAAAGATGAAACGAAAATGTTTCACGTGAAACATTCTATTTGCAAACGGATTCGAAAGAGCGACTTATCGGCAACATTCTCTTGGACAAAATGGATTGGGAGAAACGATGGGTGGCTTTTGATAGAATATTACGCAACCGCTTCCATAGTGACCTGACAGATAAACAGCAGGGTTGAACGATAGCTGAAGTGTCGGTATGGAGTACATAAAAATGCAGATGAGAGGATGCCTGCTTTATTGTTCCCGTAAGAACGGGGATAGAAAACGATCAATGGCATGTTTCACGTGAAACATTTTAGCGAATGGATTTCGCTTACTTTCGAAGGGAGTATGATAAAAGGAATGGGCAGAACAATAGTGATAGCAAACCAGAAGGGTGGAGTCGGGAAGACGACAACATCCATCAATCTGTCTGCGGCACTGGCAGAGCAGGGACAGAAGGTACTTGTGATTGATATGGACCCGCAGGGCAATACGACCAGCGGACTGGGCGTCGAGAAGGATGAGGTAGAGAATACCGTATATGAGCTGCTTCTGGGAGAGTGTACGATTCAGGAGTGCATGCAGAAGGAGATTTTTGAAAACCTTTCGATACTACCGGCGAATATCAATCTGGCAGGTGCGGAGATAGAACTGATCAGTGCGGAGAATAAAGAGTATCTTCTGAAAAATGCGTTGGATGAGGTAAAGGATCAGTTTGATTTTGTCATTATTGATTGTCCGCCATCACTGAATCTTCTGACAATCAATTCGATGTGCGCAGGCGATACGGTACTCGTTCCGATTCAGTGTGAATATTATGCACTGGAAGGACTGAGCCAGCTGATGCACACGATCGACCTTGTAAAAGAGCGCCTGAATCCGGAGCTGGAGATGGAAGGCGTGGTATTTACCATGTATGACGCCAGAACGAACCTCTCCTTGCAGGTGGTCGAGAACGTAAAAAATAACCTGAATCAGAAAGTCTATAAAAGTATTATTCCGAGAAATGTACGGCTGGCAGAGGCGCCGAGCTATGGCATGCCGATTACAAAATATGACAAGCGGTCAACTGGCGCAGAGAGCTATCGCCTGCTGGCGGAAGAGGTAATACATAGGGGAGAAGAAGAATGGCAGTAAAAAAATCAGGACTTGGCAAGGGACTGGATTCCCTGATCGCACCGAAGACACGGCCGGCGCAAAAACCGCAGACAGAACCGACAGCGGTGAAACCGGAAAAAGAGACAATTGTAAAAACAGTCGTAAAGAAAGAAGAAGTAAAGCTTCGCATCAGTGAGGTAGAGCCAAACCGCGAGCAGCCAAGGAAGAAATTTGATGAGGATGCGCTTCTGGAACTGGCTGATTCGATCCGGCAGTTCGGTGTGCTGCAGCCGTTGCTCGTACAGAAACGGGATGGCTACTATGAGATCATAGCCGGTGAACGTCGCTGGCGTGCGGCTAAGATGGCGGGATTGAAAGAGATTCCGGTCGTTATCAAGGATTTTACCGATCAGCAGATCGTGGAGATATCCCTGATTGAAAATATCCAGCGGGAGGATTTGAATCCGATTGAAGAGGCACTGGCTTACAAGCGGCTGCTCAGTGAATTCAAACTGAAACAGGACGAGGTCGCAGAACGTGTCTCCAAGAGCCGTACTGCCGTCACGAATTCCGTACGTCTTCTGAAACTGGACCGACGGGTACAGCAGATGGTCATTGACGAGATGATTTCGACTGGCCATGCACGGGCATTGCTGTCAATTGAGGATGGCGATCAGCAGTACAAAATCGCCATGCAGGTGTTTGATGAAACGCTGAGTGTCCGGGAAGTCGAGAAGCTCATGAAAAATTTGCAAAATGGCGCCGAAAAGAAGGAGAAACCAAAGCCTGAGCATGCGTTTGTCTATCAGGACATGGAAGAGAAGATGAAGGCTCTGCTCGGAACGAAGGTGGCGATCAATCCAAAGGCAAACCACAAAGGAAAGATTGTGATCGACTATTATTCGGATGCGGAACTGGAACGGCTGATGGACCTGTTTCAGTCGATTCATCCGTATACGGAGGGCATCTCCTGATAAAAGATGCGGAGTACTGTAAATCTGATTAACAGAATTTGCAGAACGGTTTTTTATATAGCGAGGAGCCACAACTCTGAGTTTGACAAAAAACGCTATGCGTCATAAATCTAACTATAGTGTCGTAAAGAGGTTTCTATAGAAAATAGCTTCTCGAACTGCAGAGATAAGCAATAGAAGAAAGTTGCAGATTCTGTGCGGTTGAGAAACTGCTGGTTTCGCCAGATGTAGAAAAAATGGGAAAGACAAAAAGTATAGAAGTAATAAAATAGAACGCAAGCGAAAGTGAATAAAAAATCAAAAACGAACAGGAGGAAGAATGGAAAGCAGTATTTTAAATTCAATCGGAATCGATCCAGGCATCATTGTAATTGTGATGATGGGGATTATGATTTTCGTATTGCTTTATATGGTAAGAGTGTCCATGAAGATGACACGCTTTATGAAGCGCTACCGCATTTTCATGAAAGGAAAGGATGCCGTTTCGCTTGAGAAGGCATTTGCACAGCGCTTTACAGAGGTAGACCGCCTGAGCGAGCTGACCAGAATCAACACGGATGAGATCCGCCGGATCAAGGAGATCCAGAGCCGTACGGCCAATAAGATTGGTATCGTCAAGTACGACGCCTTTCCGGATGTCGGAGGCAGATTAAGCTTTGCACTGGCAATGCTGGATGAAAACAATTCTGGATTTGTGCTGAATGCCATTCACGGAAGAGAAGGCTGCTATACATATGTAAAGGAAATCGTAAAAGGAGAATCCTACGTAGTGCTTGGACAGGAAGAGAAGGAAGCACTGCGTCAGGCAGTCAATTATTTCAGTGATATGCAGTAAAAATCCCTTTACTTGAAAGTGAAGATGATGTATATTTAAAGGTATCATGCTGTGACCTTACAGCCGGATACCTTTTATTTTATAAGAAGAAAAATTCTGGAGGCAGAACATGTTAGATATTAAATTTGTGAGAGAGAACCCGGATGTTGTAAAACAGAACATTAAGAATAAATTTCAGGATGAGAAGCTTGTGCTCGTAGACGAGGTCCTGAAGCTGGATCAGGAAAACCGTGACATCAAGCAGGAAGTAGAGGCACTTCGTGCAAACCGCAATAAGATCTCCAAGCAGATCGGTGCGCTGATGGCACAGGGCAAAAAGGAAGAGGCTGAGGAAGTCAAGAAACAGGTGACCGAGAGTGCAGCACGTATGGCGGAGTTGGATGAGCGCGAGAAGGTCGTTGAGGAAGAGATCCGAAAGAGAATGATGGTCATCCCGAATATCATTGATCCGTCTGTTCCGATCGGAAAAGATGACAGTGAGAATGTGGAGATCCAGCGGTACGGTGAGCCGGTCGTTCCGGATTTTGAGATTCCGTATCATACGGAGATCATGGAGAAGCTGAATGGTATCGACATGGATGCGGCCGGACGGGTAGCCGGAAATGGCTTCTACTATCTGATGGGCGATATCGCGAGACTGCATTCGGCAGTGCTTTCCTATGCACGTGATTTCATGATCGGCAGAGGATTCACCTACTGCATTCCGCCTTACATGATCCGCAGCAATGTTGTGACCGGAGTTATGAGTTTCGCAGAGATGGATGCGATGATGTACAAGATCGAGGGAGAAGATCTTTATCTGATCGGTACGAGTGAGCATTCCATGATTGGAAAATTTATCGACCAGATTTTACCGGAGGAGAAGCTTCCGTATACCCTGACAAGCTATTCTCCGTGCTTCCGTAAAGAAAAAGGTGCGCACGGCATCGAGGAGCGCGGCGTATACCGTATCCATCAGTTTGAAAAGCAGGAGATGATCGTTGTCTGCAAGCCGGAGGACAGCATGATGTGGTTCGACAAACTGTGGCAGAACACGGTAGATTTCTTCCGCACCCTGGATATCCCGGTACGTACGCTGGAGTGCTGCTCCGGTGACCTTGCAGACCTGAAGGTAAAATCTCTGGACGTAGAGGCGTGGTCACCGCGTCAGAAGAAGTATTTTGAGGTGGGAAGCTGCTCGAACCTCGGAGATGCACAGGCAAGACGTCTGAAGATCCGCGTAAATGGCAAGGATGGTAAGAAGTATCTTGCGCATACGTTAAATAATACGGTTGTTGCACCGCCGAGAATGCTGATTGCATTCCTTGAGAATAATCTGAATGAGGACGGAAGCGTACGTATTCCGGAAGCACTCAGACCGTACATGGGTGGACAGGAAGTAATCAGATAATGGCCGGCTTTCTCAAAGAGGGGAGATAGGATGCATTCTTACTTGAGAGCAATCGGTTTCAGTCAACTGAAAAAAGAGTCAGAGGTAGAAAAGCTTCTGGCAGATGTATATCATAATTTTGACCATCGGGACGCGATCCGGGATGAGGATACCGCGTTTATTGAGCTGGAAAAGGATTATGCACCGGATATGGGGATCATGCTGTGTGGTGCGATCGACAAGGATGGATTTCACCGTCAGTATTATTTCCCATATTATAAAGGCAGCGGGATCACGACCTCTGCCGAGGTGGCAGTGGAAAAGCGGGTCGGCGGCGACTCCTTTGCAGGCGTCTGTGACGACGGAAGAGTCGGCGTTTCCCTGATTTTCTACGTGCAAAATGCGGTACAGTATCAAAAGGAACAGATTCTGAATCAGGTGCTTGGGCAGGCCGTCAGCACGACATTTACCGGGCTTTCGACCGGAGGGACGATTCTATTCCCGATCCGCCGCAATGAAGTACTGGAAAATGCGCAGAAGAAGTCTCAGGCGAGACATTATCAGCTGATGAATGCCGCGAAGAACGGTGATCAGGATGCGATTGAGAATCTGACGATCGAGGATATGGATCTGTATTCGATGGTTTCACGGAGAATCTACCGGGAGGATGTGCTTTCGATCGTAGATACGTTCTTTATGCCGTATGGCATGGAGTGCGACCAGTACCAGATCATGGGCAATATCGTCACTTGCCATAAAGTGCGCAATGAACTGACGGACGAGAGCATTTACCAGATGAATATCGAGTGCAATGATATGTATTTTGATATCTGCATCAACGAAAAGGATCTGATGGGAGTCCCGGAGGAGGGACGCCGCTTCAAAGGCTCCATCTGGCTTCAGGGCCGGATCAATTTCAACTAGCATTTTGCTTGTGTTTTGACATAAAGTATAGTAAAATAGATTCGTTGCAGCGGCAGTTTTCCGACTGCTTTGCAGCGAATCAGAATAAGTTTCTGTAGCTCAGTAGGATAGAGCGTCCGCCTCCTAAGAAGGAGCCGCGGCTGAGCCCTGAAGGAAAAATGAAAAAAGAACTTGGAGTTCGAATCTATTCTGGAAGAGACAAAATTAACAACGAAGCTTTCCCCATTCTGGCGGATGCTCTACTGTTAATAAAATGAA
>JAQXGF010000139.1 GCA_029006155.1 Lachnospiraceae bacterium | reverse complement strand
ATCTTTCCATGGATGACCGGTTTACGATCGCGAACATGGCGATTGAGGCAGGCGGAAAGAATGGCATTTTCCCGGTAGACGAAAAGGCCATCGCTTACATGAAAGAGCATTCCAAGAGAGAATACAAGATCTTCGAGGCAGACGAGGATGCCGTTTATGATGAGGAGTACACGATAGATCTGAGCACCCTTCGTCCGACGATCGCATTCCCGCATCTCCCGGAAAATACAAAGACAATCGATGAGATCACCGAGCCGGTCAAGATCGATCAGGCCGTGATCGGTTCCTGCACAAATGGCCGCATTGATGACCTGCGTGTGGCAGCTTCGATTCTGAAGGGCCGCAAAGTAAAGAAGGGCATCCGCTGCATCGTGATCCCGGCGACCCAGGCGATCTATCTGCAGGCAATGGAGGAAGGTCTTCTGAAGATCTTTATCGAGGCCGGTGCAGTCGTGAGCACCCCGACCTGTGGACCGTGCCTTGGCGGATACATGGGCATTCTGGCAGACAAGGAGCGCTGCATTTCCACAACCAACCGGAACTTTGTAGGACGTATGGGACATGTAGGTTCTGAAGTTTATCTGGCAAGCCCGGCGGTAGCAGCGGCATCTGCCGTGACCGGAGAGATCTCCGCGCCGGAGGCACTGGGACTGTAAGCAAGTTAAGAAAACGAATCCTGTATCTGTAACGGGTGCAGGAGAAAACAGGAGGAAGAGTATGAAGGCATCAGGAACCGTATTCAAATATGGTGATAATGTAGATACCGATGTAATTATTCCGGCACGTTATCTGAATTCTTCAGATCCGGCAGAGCTGGCGACGCACTGCATGGAAGACATTGATCCGGATTTTATCCATCGGGTACATAAGGGCGACATCATCGTGGCAGAGAAGAACTTCGGCTGCGGCTCATCCCGTGAGCATGCTCCGATCGCGATCAAGGCCGCAGGTGTAAGCTGCGTCATCGCAGAGACCTTCGCCCGCATCTTTTACCGCAATGCGATCAACATCGGCCTGCCGATCATCGAATGCCCGGAAGCATCCAAAGGCATTGAGGCTGGCGACGAGGTAGAGATCGATTTTGACAGTGGTATGATCTACAACCGCACCAAGGGCACCAGCTTCCAGGGACAGGCGTTTCCAGAATTTATGCAGAAGTTGATCCAGGCAGGCGGACTTATAAATTATATCAACGACAAATAGGATATACGCTATTTGATAAACGGCAAGAAATCAGAAGTGAAAGAGAGTTGTTGCGAAATGGATGAGGAATTATTCATGGAGTGGCAGCTCTTTTTCTGTATTTCGCTCTTTGGCACGGAAACGACATTTTCAGGTTGTGGAACCGTGGAAACGGGGGTAAAATAAGAAATTGGAGCCGGAGGCGAAACTGTTTTTGGAAGAGAGTGATGGGATGCGGGAAACGTTGCGAATCGTGGTGTGCGATGATGAAGAGAAGGACCGAGAGAGGCTGCGGGAATTGCTGCTTGAGTATTTTGATGAGCATGATCTGTATGCGCAGATCGACTTTTTTTCGTCCGGAGAGGAACTGCTGGCGGCGGACTGCTCTGTATATGGACTTGTGTTTCTTGATATTTTTATGGATGGGAAAAATGGGATGGAGACAGCGCGTCTTTTGCTGGAGAAAAACGACAGGCTGCAGGTGGTGTTCGCGACGACGAGCGTCGAATTTGCTGCGGAAGCGTTTGATATTGAGGCGCTTCATTATATCGTGAAGCCGGTCGGGAAAAAGCAGTTTGACTATGTGCTCGATAAATTTTTTGAAGGATATACGTCCATGCGGACGCTGACGGTGAAAGTGGGACGCATGGCGGAGAGTATTTATATTTCGGATCTGTTGTATGTAGAGGCGAGAGGAAAAAAGACGGTGCTTCACTTTTCGCATGGCACGCTGGAGGTGTCGCAGTCGCTGGCAGAGATGAGAAAGTTGCTGCCGGAGAAGGAATTCTGCATGCCGATCCGGTGGGCGTTGGTGTCCATGAAAGCAATTACGGCAGTATTTTCCAATACGGTAAAGCTCACAGACCAGACGGAAATCCCGGTGAGCCGGGGAAAGAGGGATGAGATCCGGGATCAGGTCGCGGAATTTAAATGGGCGGCCATGCGACGGAAGATGCGGGGGAGATAGTATGAGATATCTGTGGATTGGATTGTGTTACAGTATGGCGCATGTGCCAAGCCTGGTTCTGCGCTATGTCCCATTTGCAGAAAAAGTGAATGCGCGTCAGAAAAAACAGCTGATGGGCTGTTATGCGGCAGGGCTGCTTTTGAGTACGCTGCTGTACTGGGAGCTGGCGCGGGAGGATCACATCAGTATTGCCTTTTATAAAATGAATCTGCTGCTGTTCTGCATTCTGATGGGGATCGTGAATCTTGTAGTGATTCGGGGATATGTAAAGGAGCAGCTGTTTACCTTTGGACTGACGGCGCTGCTCGTACTGATGATGTATGCCATCGCAGCGTATCTGGCGGAGCAGATCGGGTATGCAGATATTTCGCAGGCACTTGTACTGGAAAGTCTGATTGGTGTGCTGTTGTATGCGCTGTGTCATCGGAAACTAAACGGGCTGATGCGAATGACGGTAACGCCATTCCTTGACATAAAGGGCCATGATTACTGGCATATGATCTGGTTTATCCCGATTGCCATGTTCCTTGGAAGTATGTTTGCATTTGGAATAAATGGATATACGGCGACGCCGCTGCAGCTGATTAGCCGTATGCTGATCGGGGTCGCGACGGTGCTGATGTGCCAGAATATCGCGCGGGATTATCGGCGGATTCAGGAGCAGAAGCAGATGATGGAGCAGATCGAGCAGCAAAGGGGCTATTATTATGCGCTCACAGAATCGGTCCGGCAGGAGCGCGAGGCGCGGCATAATTTTAAACATCAGCTAGCGGCGGTACGAAGCTGCCTGGAGGATGGAAGCACAGAAGAACTGGAGCAGTATTATGAGGATGCAAAGCAGAAGCTTGCGGGTGTGACGGACATTCCTTATACGGGAAACGCGGCTGCAGACGGTGTGCTGTATCATTATGCGCAGATCGCCAGAGAAAATGGAGTCACATTTTCTGTGTGCTGCAGACTGGACGGGCTTGCCATTTCGGACATGGATCTGTCCTGCATACTTGGGAATGCGCTGGACAATGCGATGACAGCCTGCAAAGGGTGTGAGACGGATCGGTATATCCGGGTCGCGGCAGAGCAGGATGGGGAATGCTTTTTGCTCACGGTCGATAATTCTTTTGACGGGGTATTGCTGCAGGATGGGAAAAAGATCTTTTCCAGAAAAAGAAAGGAAGGAGAAGAGGGGATCGGAATTCGCTCGATGCGGCAAATCTGTGAAAAGTACGGAGGAACCTGTCGGTTTGAAGCGGCAGGAAACCGGTTTGAGGCCAGTTTCCTGCTAATGTCCCGTTGATTATTGCTTTTTGTGGAAAACGATGGCGCGGTCATAGAGCAGTTCATAGTAGGAGCTGCCGACGCCGGTCTCATCAAGGTACGCGCGGAAAGCAAGGAATAAAGGGGTATTATTGTCTGCACCATAGTAGACTCCCTTCTCATTGCCGGTCGAGTACTCGATGCATGCGGTGTAAGGTTCTTCTTCTGTGCGGGCCATTTTGTAGACATAGTACTGGTCCGTCGTTTTACTGTCTGCATTCAAGAAGGCCGCAGCGCTGCCGGGGAAGAGCGAATCGTATACGCTGCAGATGCCGTTGAGCATCGGGCGCGAGTAGAGCACGGCGTTGGAATACTGTGCTTTTCCGGTCGCTGTGTGGTTGACACCGTAGACGATGACAAAGTCTTCGTCGGACTGTAAGGTGAAATCCGGTGTCATCAGATAGGCGGTATCGCGGTTGTCGCCCTGCGCGTTTGTGTCATTGAAATAGGCGGTGAGCCCTTCCGGGACAGCGATGTCGGTCCGGAGCTCTTCGTAGTCATAGTCATCCTGATAGTTCTGAAGGATTGCACTGCGGATTTCATCCAAATGCTGCCGGGCGTTGTCCAGACGGGCAGATTCGTGGATACCTGTGCCCCTTGGCGTCAGCGTCTCGTTTTCATAAGGGGCAGATGCAGTTTCTTCCTCTGGTGTCACCCGGTATACCGTGGACGTCTCGGAGAGGGATGCAAAATAATCGCTGCAAAGCGCGGCGTCTTCCGGCTGAGAGACACGACCGAGGAAACAGAAGGTATCGTCCCCTTTTTCGAGTCCCATCTGATAAGTGCCGGAAGGGATCGGCATCACATGAATGCGGTCATCGGAATATCCGGCTGCCTGAAGCTGAGCGCGTACGGATTCGGTGGTCGTCTGGTTGGCACTGATGACGATTACGACGGTGCCGGAAAAAACATCCATAGATGGGTCATCGGAAATATTCTGCATATTGAGCGGTTCACCGATGGAACCAAAGATCGGATGGTACAGCCCGGTCGTCTCATCTCCTGTGCTGAAGAAGCCCTTTTCATTGGTATAGTCCTTACCGGCCTTTTGCTCTGTGAACATAATATAATTGATGAACGAATAGTATTTGCATTTTGGAGGAAGCGGCGTGATCAGCACGATCGCTTCGTCCTCACGCAGTTTGTACTGCCAGCCATCTGGAAGAAAACGGGGATTCGGGATCTCCTGATCCGGTGCGGAAGGCAGGTTGAATACCATATAGGAACTTCCGGCATTATTGCCGAAGCAGCTCATCAGTCTCCCTTCGGAGGCTTCTTTTATCGTGTCGAGCTCATAAAAGGAGCCCTGCTGGACGGTAAAACCGGCGTTTTCAAGTCCGGTCTTTAACGTGGCAGTTGCGTTTGTGGTGTCTTCGGCTGCTGCTTTTGTGTGAAGTGTGGTGTGTGGCAGGGTGAAAATTCCTGCGGTAAGCATTCCGAGCAGGAACAGAGATCCTAATTTGTGTGATGTCATGATTGAGATACTCCTTTCTGGTGTCGTGTATTTAGGGTTGACTGCTTCAATTTTACTGAAGTAAAAATGCATCTTTTTATCGGAATCAGCTGTAGGTTTCTGACAAATATCATATCAGAAAATAGACATTGTTTCTTTTACAGGGAACGAAATGCGACCACAGGAAATGAAATGCACGGAAGCGACAAAATGTACAAAAAACATGTCTGCTTAGAAAAAAATCTGTTCTTTTTGCTTTCTTATGTTGGAATTTCCAAACGGGTGTGCTATGATGATGTAATAAGGATCGCACGGATATGGAGAAAATGTCTGGCGATTTGCTGTGCGGGAATGAGTATCATTCCAGATACTTCTATTATAGAATCAATGAGAGGAGAAATGCAGAATGAAGAAGGCGACAATGTTTGTGCTTGCTGCCGCTTTGACGATCTCTATGACCGGATGTGGATCCAGCCAGAAGGAGACGGAAGCGCCGAAGACGGAGGCAGCCACAGAGGCGAAGACCGAGGCAAAGACGGAAGTGTCGACGGAGAAGGCGACCGAGGCAGTGACAGAAGCGCAGACAGAGAAGGCGACCGAGGCAGTGACGGAAGCGCAGACAGAGAAGGCGACCGAGGCAGTGACGGAAGCGGCGACGGAGAAGGCGACCGAGAAGGCGACCGAGGCAGCGACTGAGGCAAAGACGGAAAAAGCGACGGAAGCAGAATCCGAGAGCGAGACGGAAGCTGTAACGGAAAAAACGACGGAGAAGGAGTCAGAGAGCGAGACGGAAGCAGCGACCGAGGCAAAGACGGAAAAGGCGACCGAGGCAGAGTCCGAGAGTGAGTCGGAAGCTGTAACGGAAAAAACGACGGAGAAGGAGACTGAGTCAGAGAGCGAGACGGAAGCAGCAACCGAGGCAAAGACAGAGAAAGCGACGGAAGCAGAGTCCGAGAGTGAGTCGGAAGTAGAGACGGAAACGGAAAGCGAAACCGAAACAGAGACGGAAACAGAGTCCGAATCCGAAACGGAAAAAGCGACGGAAGCAGAGTCCGAGAGTGAGTCGGAAGTTGTAACGGAAAAAACGACGGAGAAGGAGACGGAGTCTGAGAGCGAGACCGAGGCAAAGACGGAAAAAGCAACGGAAGCAGAGTCCGAGAGTGAGTCGGAAGTAGAGACGGAAACGGAATCCGAGAGCGAAACCGAAACAGAGACGGAAACAGAGTCCGAATCGGAAACGGAAGCGGGTATCGCGGTTGAGGCAGAGACGGATACCGAAAAGGCCGTTGAGACAGAAAAGATAACAGAAAAAGAGACGGAAACCGAAAAAGTGACGGAAAAGGAAACCGAGGCTAAGACGGAGAAGGCAACTGAGTCTGAAACAGAGACAGAGACCGAAGCAGCGACCGAAGCAAAGACAGAGGAAGAAACCGAAGCAGCAACAGAAAAAGCGACGGAAAAGGCAGCAGCGCCGGTAGAGGTACAGACCGAGTCTGAAGCATTCGAGGCTCCGGAGGGAACGCATTATAAGGCAGCCCTTTTGCTGAACGGAAACCTTGGCGACAAGTCATTCTATGATTCTGCAAATGAAGGTCTGGAGCGTCTGCGTGACGAGCTGGGCGAGGATGTATTTGACTTTAAGGTAGAGCAGATGGGTGGAACCGCAGCGGATGAGTCCAAGTGGGAGCCGACCCTGCTTAATTATTGCGATACCGGAGAATATGATGTCATCATTATGGGTACCTGGCAGATGGCAGATGCACTGGCGAATGCCGCAGAGGAGTACCCGGATCAGAAGTTCATTTTCTTTGATGAGGAGTTCGATTTCGAAGGCAACGGCAATCCGGAAAATATTTACAATGTAATGTACAAGCAGAATGAAGTATCCTATCTCGTAGGAGCAGCAGCGGCGATGATGACAACCGATGATTCTATCGAAGGAATTGATCCGGACAATCACATCATCGGATTCCTCGGCGGAATGGACAACTCCGTCATCAACGACTTCCTGGTAGGCTACATTCAGGGTGCCGCGGATATGGATCCGGATATCGAAGTGGCAGTTGGATT
>JAQXGF010000138.1 GCA_029006155.1 Lachnospiraceae bacterium | reverse complement strand
TTTCATCTACCTGTTACTTGAAAGCTTTCCTTTATCAAATCTTCTAAAATCACGAAGGTGTGCTGAACATTCAAATGACCTCAACGATCTTTTCTCCAGATCATCAAGCCCCTTCTTATCCTTTTACATCTTCTTGCGCAGTTCCTCCAGCTTCTCGGCCATCCGTGCGATGCAGCCTTCTTCATACGGTACCTCAAGTCCTACCGTATGGAGCATGTCGGAATAAAATTTGCACGCGGACAGCTGGCAAAGCTGCAGATAGCTCTCCCACGCCGCCTTGCGGTCCTCCTCCATCTTGATCTTGTACATGAATGCACAGGTCTGTGCCAGCACGTAATCAATATAGTAGAATGGAGAATTATAAATGTGCTGCTGCTTCTGCCAGAAGCCACCGTTCTCAAAGAATGCATTTCCCTCGTAGTCGATGTGTGGCTTGTACACTTTCTCGAGCTTTCTCCACTCAGCTCTGCGCTCCTGCGGGGTCAGCTCCGGATGCTCGTAAACGATGTGCTGGAACTCATCGACCATACAGCCATACGGGATGAATGCCGCCGCGTCCTCCAGATGCATTCTGCGATACCGATCCGCATCGTCTTTTAAGAACAGCTCCATATAGCGGTCCGCGAAAAATTCCATCGACATGGAGTGAATCTCCGCCGTCTCCATCGTGATATCGCGATGCTCCTCGATCGGGTCTTTGCCGGACACATACCCCTGGAAGGCATGGCCGCACTCATGCGTGATGACGTCCAGATCCCCGCTCGTCCCGTTAAAATTTGCAAAGACAAATGGTGCGTGATAATCCGGCAGATAGGTCATATAGCCGCCCGCGCGCTTTGTCTTTCTGCCAAGTACGTCGAACAGCTCATTTTCCAGCATAAAATCGAAAAATTCCTGCGTCTCTTTCGACATGTCTCGGTACATCTCCTGCCCGGCTTTCAAAATCTCCTCCGGAGAGAGCTCCGGTGCCGGGTTGCCATCCGGATAGTAGACGCCCTCATCGATATACGAGAGCTTCTCCACGCCAAGGCGCACTCTCCGCTCCTCATGCAGCCGCTCTGCAAACGGGACAAAATCGCGCTTGATCTGCTCGCGGAAACTCTTCACCTCCTCTGCGCCATAAGAATTGCGCATCATGCGGTCATATCCGAGCGGTACGAAATTTTCATAGCCGAGCATCTGCGCCTGCTGCGTGCGGTTCTTCACCAGAGCATCGTAAATCTCATCCAACTCGTCCTGAATACTCTCAAAAAATGCCGTATACTTTTCATAAGCTGCGCGCCGCACGGAACGGTCCGCCGCAGTCAGGTACGGACGGAGCAGGGACAGATTCAGCTCCTCCCCGTCCCAGTCGATCTTCGCAGTCGCGATCAGCTTATTGTAGCGGTTCGTCAAATGGTTCTCCTCCTGCCTCAGGGGGATCAGCTTCTCATCAAACGAACGGAAGGAAATTTCCATATTTTTAAAAGCGACCGGCCCGATCTTCTCCTCCAGATACGCGCGGTACGGAGACTCGTACAGGCATTTCCGGTACTTCTGCTCCAGATTCTGGATCTCGGGTCCTACCTCATCGTAGTATTCCTGCTCCTTCTCATAAAATGCATCCGTCATGTCGATGTCGTGCCGGATATTCGCAAGCGTCATCTGCGTCACGACGTGTCCGCGCATCTCATAATAGCGCTGGTGCACCGCAAACTGCTCCTCACCGTTTTTTGCCGCCTGCAGCTCTTCGATCAGCTTCTCATACGCGCGCGTCACATCTGCTAACTGCACCCGCTCATAGGGCATCTCGTGAAATTTCATGCTCTTGTCCTCTTCTTTCTGAATGATTTTTCTATCATAACGAAACATCCATCCTACAACGTACCAGCCAAAGCGAAACCGATAGTAAAGCGGATATCTGCTGCCCGTTGTCGTAATTATAGAATGTCACATTCCATATCTTACAGTCTATCATACCTGTCTCATCCAGTAAAGGCATTCCATAGTTGCAATTCCAAAACAGGTACGGTAGAATAAATCCAAAAACATTGGCAGAAAGGAACGGATTATGAACAATATTACTCTGATCGGAATGCCCGGCGCCGGAAAAAGCACCGTCGGAATCGTACTCGCAAAAGTATTAGGCTATGATTTTGTCGACACAGATCTGCTGATCCAGAAGGAAGAGAACCGTCTCCTCTGGCAGATCATGCGCGACGAAGGCATTGACGGCTTCAACCGGATCGAGGAACGCGTCAACAGTCATGTCTACACAGACCATTCTGTGATCTCTCCGGGTGGCAGCGTCGTCTACAGCGCCCGCTCGATGGAGCATCTGCGCGACATCAGCACCGTCATCTATCTGAAGGTCGACTGCGACACACTCGCCCACCGGCTCGGCGACCTGCGGCGGCGTGGCGTCGTCCTGAAGCCCGGCCAGACACTCGTCACCCTCTATGAGGAGCGCACGCCACTCTATGAAAGGTATGCGCATCTGACCGTCGATGTCAGCGATACGGACGTGGCCGGTGCGGTGGAGCGGATTCAGAATCTCCTTCTCGACCACTGATATTGCTTCAAATCGACGATTCCATCGGTTACTTTGATTCCTTCCGCTTCCAGAAGCCCGATCTGGCGGTTCTCTCCCCCAAACGCAAAGGCCGGAGAGACCGCACCGAAGCGGTTCACGACCCGGTAGCACGGAATCCCATCCGGATCCGGGTTCACATGCAAGGCATAGCCGACGACTCTGGAGAGCCGTTTATTTCCCGCGAGCTCTGCGATCTGCCCGTAGGTCGCGACCTTCCCGTACGGGATCTGCCGCACGATGTCATAGATCTGTGTGAATGTGTTGCTCTTTTGTTCCATGTGATTCATTCCTCACTTTCCTGTTTTATTTCTCTATTTTTATTCTGACGAATCAGAGTTTTCATTTTCAATTTTGTCCTAAAAACACAGAATCATGTTATCTCTCTAAATGAGCTAATAGTCAAGCGGATATTCTCATGTTTACAGCAGCGTCTTGTATTGCAACTTTTGAGAAATACTCTTCATCAACTCTCATTTTACCTTATTTCTCTTATATGTAAAGCACCATCATCCCTTGCCTTCTCCATTTTCCGGTGCTATACTAGGAACAAACATACATTCGATTTCTGCTCACCTGAAATCTTTTTGCCTAGTTTCATCGGTGTGCGGAACGTACATCTCATTGGGAAGGAGGGGTGCCTGTGTCCATCGTTTTTCACATCGACGTCAATTCTGCTTTTTTGAGCTGGACCGCCCTGGAACTGCTGAGAAAGGATCCCGCATCCGTCGACCTGCGCACGATCCCGGCCATCATCGGCGGTGATGAAAAGCAGCGGCATGGCGTCGTCCTCGCCAAGTCGATTCCGGCCAAGCGCTATGGCATCCATACCGGCGAACCGGTCGCGACCGCCCTGCGGAAATGTCCGTTTCTGAAGCTGGTTCCTCCGGATCATGCGCTCTACCGCACACGCAGCCGGGAACTGATGACACTTCTGCACACCTATACCTCCGACATCGAACAGGTATCCATCGATGAGTGCTACCTGTTCTATACGCCGATCAGCCATCGCTTCCCTTCACCCGAAGCAGCCGCACGGCAGATCGCAGACGAGGTAAAGCATACGCTTGGCTTTACCGTCAACGTCGGCATCGCAGAGAACAAGCTGCTCGCAAAGATGGCGAGTGATTTTGAAAAGCCAGATCGCGTCCACACACTCTACCGGGATGAGATCCCGTCCAAAATGTGGCCACTCTCTGTCCACGAGCTCTTTATGGTCGGGCGAAGAAGTGCCTCCCGCTTGGAGGAGCTCGGCATCCACACGATCGGGGAACTGGCACACTCGGACCGCGCCTTTCTTCAGACGCAGTTTAAGAGCCATGGCATCCTCATGTGGGAATACGCAAACGGCATCGATCATTCCGCCGTACACGCAGACGCCACAAAAGCAAAATGCATCGGAAATTCCACGACACTCGCAAGTGATGTCACGACCCGGTCGGCTGCTTTTGAAGTCCTGCTCTCCCTCTCTGAGGAAGTCGCCGCACGGCTGCGCAAGGCCGGACAGCTCGCCTCCACCGTCACCGTCGAAGTAAAATACAGTGACTTTCACACGGCTTCCCGCCAGATGCAGACCCGCACACCGATCGCGACGACGGACGCACTCTATGACTGCGCCTGCCAGCTGTTTAATGCCCTGTGGAATGGCAGTCCGATCCGCCTGCTCGGTGTGCGCACGAGCCGCCTGCAGTCCGAGCATGACCCGATCCAGCTCTCCTTGTTCGATCTGGATATTCCGCTCACGGAAGCATCCCCGTCCGATGCCCCGTCTGCATCAGACGCCATCGCGAAAAAAACGGACCTGGAAAAGCAGCGAAAGCTCGATGCCGCGATGGATCAGATCCGCCAGAAATTCGGAAAAGATGCCGTCATGCGCGGCTCCCATCTTCCACGGCCAAAATCGCCCATTTTTCCGCTTGACACATGATAAAACGGGGCGTAAACTGAACATAGTTGTAAAAAAAGGAGTGTTTATTATGGAAAAAAAGAATATTGACTGGTCTAATATCGGATTCGGCTATATTCCGACAGACAAGCGTTTTGTTTCAAATTATAAAAATGGCGCATGGGATGAGGGTACTCTGACTTCTGACGCTACCGTTACCATTTCCGAGTGCGCAGGCGTTCTGCAGTATGCACAGACCTGCTTCGAGGGAATGAAGGCGTACACGACCGAGGATGGCCACATCGTTACCTTCCGCCCGGATCTGAACGCAGCCCGTATGGCGAGCTCCTGTAAGAGACTGGAGATGCCGGTATTCCCGGAGGATCGTTTTGTACAGGCCATCGTTGATACCGTAAAGGCAAACGAAGCATACGTTCCGCCTTACGGATCAGGCGCTACGCTCTATATCCGTCCGTACATGTTCGGAAGCGACGCAGTCATCGGTGTAAAGCCGGCGAATGAGTATCAGTTCCGTGTATTCACGACTCCGGTAGGCCCGTACTTCAAAGGCGGCGTAAAGCCGATCACGATCCGTGTCTGCGACTACGACCGTGCAGCACCTCATGGCACCGGCCACATCAAGGCTGGCCTGAACTATGCGATGAGCCTGTATGCGATCATGGATGCACACCGTCAGGGCTACGATGAGAATATGTACCTTGACGCAGCGACCAGAACGAAGGTCGAGGAGACCGGTGGAGCGAACTTCCTGTTTGTCACAAAGGACAATAAGGTCGTTACTCCGAAGTCCAACAGCATCCTGCCGTCCATCACCCGCCGTTCTCTGCTCGTCGTAGCAAAGGATTACCTCGGACTGGACGTTGAGGAGCGCGAGGTTTACTTCGATGAGGTAAAGGATTTCGCAGAGTGTGGTCTTTGCGGTACCGCAGCTGTCATCTCCCCGGTCGGCAAGATCGTGGATCATGGCAAGGAGATCTGCTTCCCGAGCGGCATGACCGAGATGGGACCGATCACGAAGAAGCTGTATGAGACACTGACCGGCATCCAGATGGGCCGCATTGAGGCTCCGAAGGGCTGGATCAAAGTGATCGAGTAAGTTCTGATTCGTATATTATAATGCGCCCCCTGAGAATATCAGATATTCTCAGGGGGCGTTATTTATCTCCCCATCTGTCGCAGCCGCTCCTCAATGCTCTGGCTCGCATCGTCCAGCAACAGCTGCTTATTGTATCGATAATAGCGCTCACACTCGTGCTCTTCGAGGAATTTCACACTGTAATAATCGCTGTTCAGCTCGGTGATGAAGATGACCATCTCCTGTCCGCCGCCGTAGGCTGCCTCTATAAAATCAAAGGCGTGCTCCAGCATCGCGAGTGCCTCCGCCTCCTGCCCATCCAGTGCATCCTGATCCTCATTGAACCAGTCGCGGATGCGGGCAAACGCCGTCTCTGCCTCTTTTTCTCCGGAAGCGAGCAGTCGGCTGGCATACTGTTCCAGTGTCTTTTGCACTGCCCGGTAAATGCGGTCCTCTCTGCGGGTGAGCAGCTCCGCGCGATGCTTTGCCTCATATTCCCCGGCAAATGCCTCCACCGCCAGCTGCACTTCGCGCTGTGGATCTGCCCCTTCTTCTCCTTCGAGCAGCCGCATGCGCAGATGCTTCAGCACCCCAAAGAGCAGCTCCAGCTCTTCCCGTTTCCGAAATACATCCGCAAATGCCTTTCTGCAGCTCGCCAGCAGCAGGCTGAGCACACTCAGTCGCTCATCAAACGCCGCATTTCCGGCCTTTTTCAGAAGCAGCGGATCGATCTCGCCGCGCAACAGGGCATCCAGCTGATAATCCATCTGATATTTGTAATACAGCTCCAGATAGTTGGCAAAATCCTTCGCGATCTTTTCGTGCTGGATATACTGCACGATCACATCCCGGTCCATCGTCTTTTTCAGCTGTTCGTAGACGTAGAGCATCTGCGAGAGGTCTTCCCAGCCACGCGGCGTCGCAAATTTTCTGCCGTCGACTGTCGTCTCCATCCGGTAAAAATTCGCTGTCCGCGTCGTCAGATAGGCGATGACCGCCGGATGCAGCTGGTTCTGTACCGCATATTCCTTCCAGACGGCAAAGTCCGGCTCCACCTCGATTTTCTTCACACGGTCCATCGTAACGACATCGAACTCCCGGACGGATTTATTATACTCCGGCGGGTTCCCGGCTGCCACGATCACCCAGCCCTGCGGAATCGCATGGTTTCCGAACATCTTGCACTGCAAAAACTGCAGCATCGCCGGGGCGAGTGTCTCAGACACACAGTTGATCTCATCGATAAAGAGGATGCCTTCTGAAAGCCCCGTCTGCTCCATTTTATTGTAGATCGACGCGACGATCTCACTCATCGTGTATTCCGTGACGGCATATTCCTTTCCGCCGTATTCATGCTTTGAGATAAATGGCAGTCCGATCGCACTCTGCCGCGTATGGTGCGTGATCGTGTAGGCCACAAGCCCGATGCCACACTCCTTTGCGATCTGCTCCATGATCTGCGTCTTGCCAATGCCCGGCGCGCCGAGCAGCAGCACCGGTCGCTGGCGGATCTGTGGAATCACATACGCTCCGTATTCATCTTTTAAAAGGTACGCCTCAATCGTATCCTTGATCTCCTGCTTTGCACGCTTAATATTCATCCTCTTGTCCCCTCTCCAGATCCTCTTCCTCCAGGATCAGTTTGATCGCCCACGGCGGCACATCCACATCCCGGTAGTCCTCCTTCAGAAAGACAAACGCCGTCTCATATGGCGGCTTCTTTACCGGAAATGTCCCATAGCCATCGGTAAAATAAATGAGTCCGCGAAGCCGCGTAAATGCCTTTCGCGCCAGAAGCTCCTGTACATAGGCAAACGCCGGCCGGAAGTCCGTACCGCCAAAGCCTTTGACTGTAAAATGCCGCATATAATTATCAAATTCTTTTTTGCTGCGGATCACGACATCTTCCTGCACCTTGTCATCACACTGGATGATATGGATGTGCAGCCGCCGGAAAAAACTCTCCGACTCCTGAAGAATCGCACACGTCTGCTCCAGAAAGCTCTTGATCAGCTCCCCCTTGCACGACATCGAGGTGTCGATCACGATGACAAAATCTTCGATCTTCTGCTGCTCCTTCGTCTCGAGCGGCTCGATCAGCGGCATGTTGCCGTAGAGCTCCATCCCGTAATTGTAAAAAATATAATCGAAGGAATCCAGATCAACCTGCATTTCCTCTTTCAGCACACAGAACTTCCGCAAAAACTCGCGGTAATCATAGCGATCCCGACTCTCAGCTGCGATCTCCTCTTCCAGGCTTCGCACATCATCTGCGGCCTCTTTGGAAAATGTCTCGATCTCCGTCTGCATCCGGTCTCGGATGTCGTCCCAGCGCTGCTTCTGTGGCTGTGGCATGTTCGGGTTCTGCTGCGGCTCCTCTTCCCAGTGGCCATGGTCATCGACCCGGAATTCCCGGATCAGCTGCTCCAGGCGCATGGTCTGCGGATGCTCTTTGCAGAGCTCCCGGTATACTTTCTGCGCCGTCACAGTCCCACCGGCTTCTTTTAGCTTCCGGTAATACTCCCGCCGCAGCATCGTCTTTGGCACATGCACGGCCCGCAGCTGCAGTCCATCGATCACATACTCCGCCGCGATGTCACAGGCCAGATTCCAGTACTGCTCATCCCGGTCTTTCCGGCTCCACAGATGCCCGAAGAGACAGTGCAACAGGCTGTGCAGATAGGCGCGCGCCACACGCACCCTTCCGGTACGGAACAGCTTGACGAGTGCATCCGGCTGGAAATACAGATGCACGCCATCCGTCCCGACCGGCCGCTGGATCTGTCCGTCCGGCACAAACTGCAAAGAGGAAAGTGCGACATCCAGAAACCGCATATTCAGGTAGAGCTCGTTGCGCGCCACACGCAGAATCTCCATCCCGATCCCGACAAAATCGAGCTGCTGCTCCTTTTCCTCGTATATTGGATTCATGTACTCGCCTCTTTTCTTTTTGTACTTATCGAGTTTCGCAACTGCCTATTATAATTCGAATCTTCGCTTCGTCGCCGGCTTCTTCTCATGCGCATGCCGGTACTCCATCGCATACCCAAGCGCCTCGGCGAAGCCCACACGTCCGGCCCGCTCGGTCAGGACATCCAAAAACTGCAATACCTCCGTCTCATGTCCCGCGCCCGGTCCTTCACAGTACCAGTGGATGCCATCCATGTCCCGGTGATCGGTAAAATACCCGGCAAACAGCTCTGGATTCCCGCGCAGATACGTCTCATACTGCTCCCGCGCCTGCTCGCCAAGTGCATACGGGAACCGCAACCGTCCACAGACGAGCCGCACCAACAGCCCTTCCGGTTCCTGTGCCACAGCGTATGGAAACAGCCGGTCATACTGGGTAAAGTCGATCTTCCGCCCTGCGAAGCAGTTCCGGTAACGCATCCCGGAACCGTGCACATGGGTCTCCAGAATCCGCGCCGGGGTATTCTCCACGCCCTCCTCATAGAACTCCGGGTACATCAGCTCCGCTACCTGCTGTGATGCATCACACCAGCGGACATGAAGCGCCTCATGCACCTCGTCGAGCATATCCTTTAAGGTCGACATCCCGGACGCATCCGTCGAAAGCTCCACCTCCCGGATATGGTGGCAGCCGGTAAACACACCGGTCCCCCAGTCTGCAAGATGTCCGGTAAACGTCAGACGCCGCAGATGATCGCAGTTGTAAAGGCAGTATCTTCCGACCCGCACGATACGCTCCGGTAATTCCAACTCCTCCAATTGTTCTCCACAAAGCGCCGGAATCTGCGCCTCCTGCAGTCTCTGATAGCGCTGGACCGATGTCAGAGCCTCATCCTCCTCCGGCACGAGCATCGACCGGCTGATCTGAACCTTCCCGGATGTCAGCTCCTGTTCCAGTATCTGCGGATCCAGATGCGCAGAGAACGCATACGGCGCCAGTTCTGTGACCGGAAGCCCATCCAGCACCTCCGGCACTGCCGCTTTCGTATCACGAGAAAAACAGCGCCGGATGACTGCGCTGTTTCCCTTTCTTTCATATGCAAATGCCTGTATTTCTCCTGATCCGTCCATGTTCATCCTCCCAAACGAAGATGTGCTTCCGTCTTCACTGCTTTCCCGCAATCAAACGGGATATTCTCTACTTGCTCATAACTTCGTCTGCCTGACAATCACAGCTGTGTCTGTACAAAGATGTCATAGATCGCACGGACTGCGTTTTCGAAGTCTTCATTGCGGACACCGATGATGATATTCAGCTCGCTGGATCCCTGGTCGATCATCTTGACGTTGATCCGTGCATGGGACAGCGCCGCAAAAATACGTCCTGCAGTACCACGGTTCGCCCGCATGCCACGTCCTACGACTGCGATCAGCGCCAGGCCGGATTCCAGATCCAGCGTATCTGGCTGTACGGCGCGGTGGATCCCGGAGATGACGTTCTGCTCCTTCTCCATGAACTCGGACTGATGCACAATGACGGTAAACGTATCGATTCCGGACGGCACATGCTCGAAGGAAATGCCGTTCTCCTCAAATACCTGCAGCACTTTTCTTCCGAAACCGATCTCGGAGTTCATCTGGTCTTTTTCAATATTGATCGCGCAGAAGCCCTTCTTGCCGGCGATTCCGGTGATCGTAAACCGTGGCTGGCGGCAGGTACTCTCCACGATCAGGGTACCCGGATCCTGCGGACGGTTCGTATTTTTAATATTGATCGGAATTCCTTCCTTGCGAAGGGGGAAGATCGCATCCGCATGCAGCACGGTCGCTCCCATATAGGAGAGCTCGCGCAGCTCCCGGTACGTGATCGTCTCGATCGTCTCCGGATTCTGTACGATGTGCGGATCAGTCACAAGGAAACCGGAGACATCGGTCCAGTTCTCATACAGATCTGCATGTACGGCACGCGCCACGATCGATCCGGTGATGTCGGAACCTCCTCTGGAAAAGGTCTTGATGCTGCCATCCGGCATCGCGCCGTAGAAGCCCGGAATCACCGCACGCTCTACCTCTGCCAGACGCGCCCGCATCTTCCCGTCGGTCTTCTCTGCATCGAATACGCCGTCCTCATCGAAGCAGATCACTTCTGCCGCGTCGATAAAATCGTATTCCAGATAAGCCGCCAGCACGATTCCATTCAGATATTCGCCTCTGGATGCTGCGTAATCACTGCCTGCGTGCTGCTCGAACCGCTCCCGGATCTCTTTGAACTGTTCATCCAGGGAGAGCTCCAGTCCAAGCCCGTCGATGATCTCCTGATAGCGCGCCTGAATCGCCGCGATCTTTTTCGTCAGTGCATCGGCGTCGCCGGCTGCACTGTAACAGTCATAGAGCATATCCGTGACCTTCGTATCCTTCGAGCTGCGCTTGCCCGGTGCCGACGGCACTACATATCTTCTGTCCTTATCCGCATGAATGATCTCGCTGACCTTGCGAAACTGCTCTGCACTTGCGAGCGAGCTTCCGCCAAATTTTACTACCTTTTTCATCCCTGAGGTTCCTCCGATTCTTTTCTCTATGTACTCCCAGAAAGGCGTATCCGCACCTGTTCTGATACAACATTTTAGCGGATACGCCTGTATTTGTCAAAGCCTTTCTTTACTGCTTTACCCTATTACATCGCTCATATCATAGAAACCGGCCGGCTTGCCTGCCATGAACTTGGCTGCCTGCACCGCACCCTTGGCAAAAATACCGCGGGAGTAGGCAGTATGCTTGAACTCCACGATCTCATCCATACCTGCGAAGATCACCTCATGCTCGCCGACGATGTTGCCGCCGCGCACGGCACTGATGCCGATCTCATGCGGATCCCGCTTCTCTCTGCGCTGGCTGCGGTCATACTGGTACGTGTATGCATTTCCGAGTGCCTCATTCATACTGTCTGCCATCGCAAGCGCCGTCCCGCTCGGTGCATCGACTTTGCGGTTGTGATGCTTCTCGACGATCTCAATGTCAAAGCCTGCCGGAGCGAGCGTCTTTGCCGCCTCTTTTAACAGCTTCAGCAGCATATTGACACCAAGGGACATATTCGCTGACTTCATCACGGCGACCTTTTCGCCTGCCGCATGGATCTGCTCCATCTGCGCGTCTGTATAGCCGGTCGTGCACAGAATCGCCGGAACATTTTTTTCTACACAGTAGGAAAGAATCGCATCCAGTGCCTTCGGGGAAGAAAAATCGATCAGTGCATCTGCCTGCACCCCGCAGTCCTTCAGATCGGTAAATACCGGATAGGATCCAGCCCCTGTCCCTGCCGGATCGATCCCTGCTACGATCTCCACATCGGCATCCGCCGCTGCAATCTCCGTCACTACATGACCCATATGGCCACTGCAGCCACATAAAATAATCTTTGTCATAATCGCTCCTCTTCTTCCTTTGTCTATTTTACTGCAATGCCACTGTTTACGAGCGCTCTGCGCAGTCTCTCCTCATTTGCTTCTTCCATCGTGCAAAGCGGTGCACGGAGCGGTCCGACTTCCTTCCCCAGCAGGTTCAGAGCCGTCTTGACCGGGATCGGGTTTACCTCACAGAACAGTGCGTCGATCAGATCGATCGCCTGAAGCTGCAGCTCACAACTCTTCTTTACATCGCCTTCCAGATAAGTCGTCGCGATGTCGTGTGCCAGCTCCGGAGCGACATTGGAAAGAACGGAGATCACACCGCTGCCGCCAAGTGCCATGATCGGTACGATCTGGTCGTCATTTCCAGAGTAGAGCTCCAGCTTGCCGTCCGCAAGGCTCATCAGCTTCGCTACCTGTGAGATATTGCCGGATGCCTCTTTTACACCGACGATGTTTTCCACATGCTCTGCCAGCCATACGATCGTCTCCGGCTGCAGGTTGCATCCGGTACGGCTCGGTACGTTGTAAAGGATGATCGGGATCTTTACCGACTCTGCGATCTTGGAAAAATGAAGCTTCAGCCCCTTCTGCGTCGCTTTATTGTAGTACGGTGTCACGAGCAGCAGCGCATCCGCACCGTATTTTTCCGCCTCGGTCGACAGATAAATCGCGGTATCCGTCGCATTGGAACCCGTGCCTGCGATGACTGGAATCCGGTGATTGACCTTCTCGACTGCGTATTTGATCACAGCCAGGTGCTCCTCGTGGGTGAGCGTGGATGCCTCTCCGGTCGTGCCGCAGATGATGATCGCATCGGTGCCTCTCGCGATCTGCTCCTCCAGAAGCTCTCCTAATTTGTCATAATTGACTTCCTCGTTGTCGTACATCGGGGTGACGATCGCCACTCCTGCGCCTTTAAATACTGACATATCTCTCCTCCTGTCTGATCGTAAAAAAAGGGACTGTCCGGCGGCAGTCCCAAAGAATCTCGTGTCATTTCTTCAAGATAGCCCTCCATCGAAATCCGATGACAGTCATATGCTTCTTCAGCCTATGCCCAAGAATACGGCCTCAGGTGCTGTACCCTTTCGGCGCTCTCCCCTTTCCATGACATTCGCCTGTGCCTGAACACATCCTGCCACGTACTGATGAAACGCGCAACCTCTATCATTGTTCCTGTTTGATTTTTACTATAACACTGCATCCACCGCTTGTCAACCGCCATTCCTTCCGCTTCAGTCTTCCTCGTGAAAACGGCTGTCCGGCGTGCTGCGGTATGGGGTGGTCATCTCTGTCACCTCATCGACATACGGCCAGAGCTCTTCGCATCGGCATGTCCCGGTCAGATACAGCTCCATCCCGCTGCCGGCACAATCGATCAGCCGCTTCAGCTCGTCAATCGTCACAATGCCGCGGTCGGTCAGTCCGAGAATCTCATCCAGAATCAGTACATCACATTCTTCTGTCTGCAACACCTTGCGTGCAAAATTCAGGCCATTTTTTATATTCAGATTCTCCTCTTCCTTTTCCTGTTCGGTCAGGCTCTCGTAATTCTCCGGAAACTTTTCGAACCGGAACAGGCGGATCTGCGGCTCCAGTTGCTTATAAAACTCTTCCCGCTCGCATGGGTGCTTCTCCTTGAGGAACTGGATAATCACTACGCTTTTTCCGTTGCTCGCCTCCCGGAAGCCTTTCCCGAGCGCCGCTGACGTCTTTCCCATACCGACGCCGCAGAAGATGTGTATATATCGTCTGCTCATGTTTCACCTCGAACCGTATATTCACTGCCGATGAGCAATCGGCAGTGTTCTGGTTTTCTGATTGATATTTTACTACACATACTGCTTGATTGCAAGGGTGGGTGTTTGCTGCTGCTCTGAATATGGAAGTTCAGAGCACAGGCCACAGTCCCGTTCGCTACGCGAACTATCCGCTGCTTTCAGCAGCTCCTGACTGTGGCTGATGGGCTCGGGTAGCGCCTGATGGCGCGCAGGTCATAAGGAATCCTCCCGCAAGCGGGTCCCTCCTTACGACATTGCCCATCCCAAAACGTTAATCAATATATTCCAGCTTACTCACTGACACTTCATACGCCACCCTTTTTTCGGTCGTCTCGTCATCCAGCTTCTTGACGTATTCGCGGCTCTGGATGCGGCCCCAGATCTGGACGTGGCCTCCGACTTCGAAGCCGGAGGTGAAGCGCGCGTTTCTCCCCCAGCAGATGCATGGAATGTAGTCGGATTTGCCATAGGGCCGGTTCACAGCCAGCAGCATATCCGAGATCTCCCGGCCGAGCGGCGTCCGGCGGTAGATCGGTGTCTTGCAGATGTAGCCGTCCAGAAAGATCTGGTTGCTCTTTACTTTATCCCCCTCTCCATCCACGAAGCTGATCTCTCTGGCAAATACGGAAAGCACCAGCCGGTTTTTCTTTTCCTCATGCCGGTTGTACGAGCGAAACTGACCGAAGATCTGTATGTATTCTCCCTGATAATCCTGCGTAACGTCAATCAGCCGCTCCGAAATCATCACCGGAATGGTATCCGTAGATTCGCTCAGTCGCTGCACGGAAACATCCACCATGTAGAAGCCTTCCCCGAACACCTCATGACTGAACACAAAGCCGGATATGATTTTTCCCATGATGGATACCTGATTGTTTTCAATAATCTTATCTGTCATAAAACTCTGTTCTCCCTTCTTCATCCGAAGTATCTTGTATTTTTTATATTAACCATCTTATTCGGGCATCGGATGTTTTAGAACCTGTTTTTCCCCGGTCTTTTGCAGTTTTTTTCGAATTCCCTACTTGTAATCTTGTAAAATTGTGCTAAACTGTATCGGGTACGCATGTAGACAATGGATTATAAATAAGAAGAAAAAGAGAGAGTGCAGGCTATATGAAGAGAGAAGATGTAAGAAACATAGCAATCATCGCGCATGTCGACCACGGCAAGACGACGCTGGTCGATGAGCTGCTGAAGCAGAGCGGCGTTTTCCGTGCCAATCAGGAGGTCGCGGAGCGTGTCATGGATTCGAACGATCTGGAGCGCGAACGTGGTATCACGATTCTTTCCAAAAATACAGCAGTATTTTATAAGGATACAAAAATCAACATTATCGACACACCGGGCCACGCAGATTTCGGCGGCGAAGTAGAGCGTGTCCTGAAAATGGTAAACGGTGTCATCCTCGTGGTTGACGCCTTCGAGGGCGCGATGCCGCAGACCAAATTCGTCCTGCGCAAGGCGCTGGAGCTGAATCTGCCGGTCATCGTATGTATCAATAAAATCGACCGTCCGGAGGCCCGCCCGAATGAGGTCATCGATGAGGTACTGGAGCTGTTCATCGATCTGGACGCTTCTGACGAGCAGCTCGACTGCCCGTTCATCTTCGCTTCCGCAAAAGGCGGCTATGCGATCCGTGACCTGAACGATGAGCCGAAGAATATGGTTCCGCTCTTTGAGACGATTCTGGACTACATCCCGGCTCCGGAAGGGGACGAGAACGGCCCGACGCAGATGCTGATCAGCACGATTGATTACAATGAGTACGTTGGCCGTATCGGTGTCGGCAAGGTCGACCGCGGTACCGTCTCCGTCAACCAGGATGTCGTCGTCGTAAACCACCACGATCCGTCCAAGAAATATAAAGTAAAAATCAGCAAGCTCTATGAGTTTGACGGGTTGAATAAAGTGGATGTACAGTCCGCTACCGTCGGTTCCATCGTGGCAATTTCCGGTATCGCCGATCTGCATGTCGGCGATACGATCTGTGCCGTTGACGCTCCGGAGCCGATCCCGTTCCAGAAGATTTCCGAGCCGACGATTTCCATGAATTTTATCGTCAACGACAGCCCGCTTGCCGGTCAAGAAGGTAAATTCGTCACCTCCCGTCATCTGCGCGAGCGTCTCTTCCGTGAGCTGAACACCGATGTCAGCCTGCGTGTCGAGGATACGGAAGATACCGATACGTTCAAGGTATCCGGCCGTGGCGAGCTGCACCTCTCCATTCTGATCGAGACGATGCGCCGCGAGGGCTATGAGTTCGCAGTCAGCAAGGCGGAAGTCATCTACCACACCGACGAGCGTGGCAAGAAGCTCGAGCCGATGGAGCTCGTATACGTCGACGTTCCGGAAGAATTTGCAGGCACCGTCATCCAGAAGCTGAGCCTCCGGAAAGGTGAGCTGCAGGGCATGGGCACCGGACAGGGCGGCTACACCCGTCTGGAGTTCTCGATCCCGTCCCGTGGACTGATCGGCTACCGTGGCGACTTCATGACCGATACAAAGGGAAATGGTATCATGAATGCGGTCTTCGACGGTTATGGCCCGTACAAGGGAGACCTGCAGTACCGCAGTCAGGGATCTCTGATCGCATTTGAATCCGGTGAGGCGGTTGCCTATGGCCTCTTCAACGCACAGGACCGCGGTGCACTGTTCATCGGACCGGGCGAAAAGGTATATTCCGGTATGGTCATCGGCCAGAGTGCAAAGCCGGAGGACATCGAGCTGAATGTCTGCAAGACCAAGCATCTGACCAATACCCGTTCTTCTGGTTCCGACGAGGCGCTGAAGCTCACACCGCCGAAGGTCCTGAGCCTGGAGCAGGCACTGGAGTTCATCGATACGGACGAGCTGCTTGAGGTCACCCCGAAGAGCCTTCGTATCCGCAAAAAGATCCTTGATCCGACCATGCGGAAGCGTGCGATGATCCGGAAGAAAAATGCAAACTAATCATTCTCCGGTAAGCTTATAATTTCACAAAATATAACGGCCACATACGGAAGTTTCTGGCTTCCTGTATGTGGCTTTTTTTCATTCTTTCTGATTCTTCTATTATTTTCGGACTTCTAATTCCACCAATGCTGCATAGTGCTTAATATCAAATATTTCAGCATAACCTTTTCGTGCTCAAAATACCAGAAGCATTGGCATGCAGTAATCACATCAAACGTTTCCTCTGGATAATTTATCTTTTCAGTTGCAACTACTTTGTAATCAATGTTCATACCAACAGGCAGACGTTGTGCTTGCTTAAATTTCTGATTTTCGAATGTGTTTCTTCTGCCTCTGCACCGGCAATCACAGGGACAGGACTCTTTGAATCACCTTTTTCAGTTTTTCCTCCGATCCATTCTTCCACTGCATAATGCCCGGAAACAGGTAGATAAAGCCAGGATATCGGTATGCAATGTGAAACTGCTCTTCAAATGTATGCAGGCTGACGCTGAATCCTCTCGATGCATAAGCCTGATGACACAGTGAAATCTGCTCTGGGGTAAAATAATCCACCAGATCAATATAAAACGGTGCATATCGTGCAAAACCAAAATCAATGATGTAAGGTTTTCCTTTTACGTTATAAACGTGATCCCCATCTATATTCTGCAGATCCCCGTGTGTCATTGTCAAAACGTTCTTTTCCCGGCACAAATCTGCCATTTCCCGAAGAAATGTTTTAGCGGCCTCCTGCATCCGTGGCAGGAATGCTTCAAACTGCCGTGCAAATTCCGGATCTTCACACACCGCTTTTTCAAAATGATTCAGCGAAATCTCTGTAACAATTTTCTTCCAGTATTCTCCATCCGCATACGGCAGCCATGGCATTGCCGCACCGCATTCCCTATTCGTTACATGGATTCCGGCCAGTGCATCCGCAACACCTTTCATCCACTCCGGTGAATTCTGCGGCGCCTTTACACGTTTTCCCAGATCCTGCTGTATCATCCATGCAGCTTCCTCCGAAGTACGGTCCAGTGTACAGGATGCCGGCGTGTTGGCATGCCCCTGCTCCGTGAGGGTCTGCATTACCATGCGCTCCTTCCGATCCGTCTTTTTACAAATGAAGCTGTTCTGACTGCCATTTTTATACAAAACCTCCAGTCGAAACAGTTTCGCACCGGAAAAACCCTGTTCATCTGAATCCATCGATTTCTTTCTCAGCTCTGCCACATCTCCCAGCTTCATGATCCTGGAAAGCTTTTCTGCCAGAGTAAAAACCTCCCGTTCTTCCATTCTTTCTTCACTCATAAATCTGCCCTCAATTTTCTACCTGCTTTGTAAGCAGTCCATACAATTTCCTCCACCATCCGTCTTTAATCTCCTTTATGTTTTTCAATTATGCCAAGCACCCACTTTGCCATATCCCGCACTTCGGCATATTCATCAAAACACGCTTTTTTGATCACTGGCAGATATTCCGGATCATAATTGTTCCACATGGCATTCAGCGCATTTGTTTTATACCGCCATTCCTTCCCTTTTGGAATATACCAAAGTTTTGGCTGTATAACCGATCGCAGCCAGTTATAATCGGAAAGAACAATTTTCGCATAGGTAAAGTCTTTCCCCCATTCTTCAAGTTCTGGAAATTGTTCGGAATTCTTCCATACGTTCCTGTTATAAGGACAGGCGTCCTGACAATCGTCGCAGCCATATACCCATTTTCCAAATTTATTCCGAAGAGGTTCTTCCATCAGATTCCATCCATCCCATGTTGTCAGACAGGAGACACAGGTATTTCTGCACATCATATATGGCGCTTCCAGTGAACCCGTAGGACAGGCTCTCATACATAAATTGCATTTATCCGCACATGGTCTGATTTCATTTTTTACTATATATTGCAATGGCTGGTCAATCAAAAAAGCTTCCAGATATTGATAAGAGCCTTTTTCCGTGTAGAAAAAATTGTTTTTGCGTATAATCCCGATTCCCGCCTGCATTCCTGCCCACCGTAATGCAGTAATACCAAAATCACGGTCAGTGGCTACTTGAAAACCGCAATCCACAAGATATTTTTCAAAACGTGTGCTGGTTTGATATCCTTCTGAATTTGGATTTCTTCTTCCATCTGTCAAATAGTATTTTGCAACATAATTTTGCAGATTGTTGGGAATACCGTATTTTCCATACCAAAATGACACAACGACAATTGCCTTTGCCCAAGAATAATCGTTTTGTAAATGTGCAAAACTTCTAAACGGCTCATATTTATCCCGCGTTTGAGGAAAGTGCTCCATGCGTTCTTCCAGCCTCATCTCATAATCGCTCATCATTTGAACCGGAATAATACCGCACTTGTCAAACCCGAGTTCCATTGCTTTATTTACAATATCTAACGCTGTTATCTCCATATTGCATTTCACTGTCCTTATAAATCCCGAGTTATGGTACTATTTTTATATCTTTTCGTCTTTCTGATCACAGTCCCATCAGCGTGACGTTCTATATTGCTTCTGCTCTCCCGCATCTTCTGAACAGCTTCGAATATTTCCTGCACTTATGATCTGTTTTGTGTTCGCAGTGCTGCACCGGCAATAAATACCAACCTCATAAAATATAGGAAAAAAAACTGTTTTTATTATATATCAGATTAGTCTAACTGTATACGGCTTTTCATTTCTTGCGGCTACGAAAATGATACAATCAAACGATACACCCTTGTGAATACCCTTGTTCATCTTTCGTTAAATGATTAAAACAGGCTACTCTTCTATATTTTGCATATTTTCTGAGTAGTCTGTTTCTTTTGAGCAATATCTCTTTTTAAATTGTTTTTGTACTTACTTTCTGACGGCAAACCGAAACATATCCGATCCCAATACTTTCACATTTAATTCATCTGCAACCTCTTCTAATTTTTTCATTTCCACTTCATTTAGCTTTGTATTTGTTGCAACCCCTTCCTGCGTTTTCTGCTGTAAATGGCTTTCATGATAGCAAATTTTTCATCTTTTTGTTTTGAACCTGTCAGAATTCCTTCCTCTAATACGGCCCTTGCCCAAAACTGCACTCCATTTTCCTTGCACTAGGAAAGTAATCCATTCTTTTCCCATTCACGACCGATAAGACTATAATGATTCTGGACTCCAAACAGTGGAATCTCCGCCTTATCCAAAATAGACTTAGCAAGTTTACATTCCTGCAACTTAAAATCAGGTCATATTTAATCTATAAATTCTACCCGTACTTCCTCTGGCAAATACTTCGCCAATTCCTCTACCAACTCATACACCTTCGTTCCAGGTGCTATCTCCGCCGGTGTCTTTCCTTCCCCATTTTTGATAATCCGTTTCGCATATCGAATTGCCAGCTTCGGATTTCCGCCATTCATCAAAGTTTCAAATATGTTATCCATATTCTTTTCATACTTTCCAACTCCCAGTTCCTGAAATTTCTCATTCAAAAATTTCGTATACTCGGATCTGTGATTATTTGCCGTGTAATATGCAAAATGTAACATAAACCAGAATTCAATACACTCGTTACTCCATGCCGCATGGTACTGAATACCCGGATTCTTTTGATTTAATACTTCTGCTCGCCGGACTACTCCATTGACATCACTGGATGGAAAATTATCCTTATCATAGACACACCATATCTGCCCTTTCGTGATCTTATTCTCACGCACATACTCTTCAGCCTTTCCGATTACCCGCATCGTCTCAGCCTGGCAGCCCTCAATTTCAATCAAAACCATATCTCGATAAATAGGATTATCTTCTATATATCGTTTGAATCCTTGAAAATATTTAGGTTCCGTTGCTTGTCCCTCGCAGAAAATATAGTAGCGGAATTCTTTCTTTTCCAGATATTCCTGCCGACGTTTCTTCTTCCAGTTATCTTTCTCCTTTCTGCCTTTTTTAGCCATTCACCGTCCCCCAATCTATAATCTTTCTGAGGTAAGGATCTGCACCATATTTTCCTTCCAGATACTGTTTGTCGAACTTGGCATCCTTACGTACAGATTCACCTTTCTTATTTTTAAATTCTACAAGAGAGTATAATTTTGAGTTCTGACGGTTTCCTTTTGCTACAAACCAGATTTCATCTCTTCTGAATACTTCACTGTTCATAGTAGACAGATCATGTGATGTAAAAATCAACTGTGCGCCTTTTTTATTCTTTTCCATATTGCTAAACATCATAACAAGGTATTTAAGTAATACTGGATGTATCTTTGCATCTAATTCATCAATTACAAGCGCTGTTCCTCTTAATAAACTTTTGGCAATAAACGGAAGTAATCCGAATAATTTCTTTGTTCCACTGGATTCATCCAATAAATTCAATTCTGCTTCATATTCATCTACTACGTGTTTTGTAAACACTTCGATCCGTTCATTCTCCTTTTCTTCTACACGAAAATCTACAATATCCAAATCCATCTCCTGAATCATCTGAAGCATCAGTCTTTTTACGTCCTCTGACTTAGAAATAGCCATTCGTAATTCCTGCATAGGATTTCCATAATTTAGGAACGCAATCTCTTCATCAAACCAGTCAAGCACATCCTGTACCACTTCGTTTTTGCTGTAAGTAATTCCAAGATACGATAGCAATGGCAATGTATCAGATAATTCATCACTGGTTTTCAATTTTGCAAATGCGCCTTTCAAAGTAATTTCCTCTTCATCTCGTTCAAAAAGTGCTGATTTTCGCCCTGTTTCTAATTTTATACGATCCAGCCTTTCGTATTCGATTACTTCTTTTTTTACAATCAATTCATAGCGATACTCTGCCATCGCTGTTCTAAAAAACAATTCAAATTCTGTTGGCTCATGTCTTGTTCCTTCAGCAAAAGCAAATGGTTCTATCACAAGTTTTTTCATTTTCATTGCAATCTCTTCGTTATTACTTGTAGCATATAATGGTCTCAGTACTTTCGTAACCAGACTATGCAATGCTTCAAGAACATTGGATTTTCCTCCGCCATTTGGTCCGTATATGGCAGACACCGGTAAATACAATTCTCCATCCGTATCTTTTATAATTCTGTCCTCATGCTCAGAAATGGCGGCAGCCTGCATGTCAAATGTTACCTCATCCCGTATACTCTTAAAATTTTTCACTGTAAATTGGCATAGCATCTTCTTTACCTCCATTTGTCCAAACTTCTTTCCTATATTCTTATTATATTTCATTTTTTTATTTTTACAATATTTTTATGAGATAAAATCTCATTTTCTATGTTATAATTTTCATTTCAGCAATTTTCGGCAGGATTATACACATCATATTTCACAAAAAAAGCTCTATCAGAACTATGTCATTATGTTCCAATAGAGCTTTCGGGATTTAAGTTTCAGTTCTTATCTTTCCCATTTTATATCTTTTGCAGAAAATGTCTCAAACTGACTAAAATAATCTTCTGCTGCTTTTAATCCAAGAATGCCTGTATCGGTCAGATTTCCTTCTTTTGCCACTTCCTCTGTTACACCGCAAATAGCTACGGTATACGTTGTATCATCCTCTATTTCGAAGTTATCCGGCGTGACAAGCACGTATGGGAACGTATCACCATTTCCATTCTTGTCATATCCGCTTTCAGCCAGCTCCTGAATCCTTTTTCCGGTAAGTGTCACGTTCTGAATATCCCCCTGCCACCCGGTTGGCAGAATGGACGTGATGACCAGGTCTGTGACCGGAACCGGATAAAGTTCTCCACTGACACCTTCTGCGTTCAGCTGCTCATTTTCTTTCAGCTCATACCACTGATTCGTGGAGACAAGTGCCAGATCTGCATCACTGGCCTGTGCCAGACAAATTCCGACCAGCCTCGCACAGTCGTTATTATTGATGGTTTCTGTAACGGTGGTATAGACCGAATCCGAATTATCCCAGAGTAAACTCTGTTTCTCATCCAGCGTATTCACAAGATCATCCAGATTCTTTTCTCCCTTGATATAAGCCTGCATGGCATCCCCGACATCAACAAGGATATTTTCCCAGCCACTGTATATAAATGGTGCTGTAAACCCGTTTTCCAGTTCATCCTGAATATCCGCATATTTACTGTTTTCGTCTGCATGATACTCTTTTAACGGGAGCATGGAGGTCCCAGAATAATAACTGTTAAATGCCCGCATTCCATCTACGGTAGAGAGTACTTCCATGATATGAATCGCATCTTCCAGCTTTTGTTCATTGCCCGGTTCTTCCAGTTTTTTATTCAATCCGATATATCTGGATACACTTAATATATATGCATTTTGTGAACCGTCTTCGGAAAGGTATGGCATCAGGCCAAATTCATCGGTCGTTTCCTCTTTTGTAAATGTATTGGAACTGCCAAGCAGGAACAGCGTATTTCCTTCTGCCATGATTTTTCTGTTTTTTTCATCATCCATGGGCGCACCGTTTCCATTCAGCATTCCAAGATCCCGCCATTTATCCAGGTCATGCATGCTTTCCATCATTTCAGGTGTATCCGTGACCGTTGCTTCTCCTGTCAGAAATTCTTTCTGCCATAAACGGCCATCAATCGTATTCAGAAAATGCGTATCTAAGATATTACACATATACTGAAATGCATATCCGGGATACTGAATCTGATTCAGGGCAAGCTGACATCCCGCCGCTTCTACTTTCGGTGCAAGCGCTTCCAGCTCCCGGAAAGACTTCGGTAATGTCCATCCATGTTTTTCCAGCAGCGTTTTGTTATAGGTAATCCCCACACAATCATAATAATTTGGCACCAGATAAATTTTTCCATCATCCGACACATCTTTTAGCCGGGCTTCCGAATATTCGGATAAAAAATCATATCCTGACAGATCAATCAGTTTATCACTCAGATCTTTTTGTCCCGGTAAATACACTTTTGTACAATAGATATCCGGCATTTCCCCCGATTCCAGCTGCGCATCTACATAAGCCGTATAATTGGCTCCTGAGTAAGGAATAATCTCCATGTTAATCTCCGGATACTGCGCATGTACCAATTCTATAAAAGCACTCATATCCTTATATTGAGCTACGAGTGTGATCGGATCATGGTCACTGATGCTATTCTCCGTATCTTTTACATTTTTTATATTTTCTTCCGCCCCACATCCTGACAACAAAAATACTGCACCAAGCAAAACAGCCATTATTCTTTTTTTATTTTTCATACCTGATTTTCCTCCGGAGTTCTTTTTATTCCTTGCAGGTTATATTTTTATTCCGGCGGATTACTTGCCCCCCGCGAATTTGTCAAGATATTTTTTGATAATTTTAATATCATTCGTTATCATTTTAAAAAATATATAAATATAGGCATAAAAATAAAGGCATTAGATGCCTTTTGTCATAAATAGTCGTGCAATTCAATCAGATGTCAAAACTTTATGCCGAAAAACCAAAATGCATAGATCCTGACAATAAAAAAGGTAACAGAGACTCCGATCGGAATATCTGTTACCCAGTAGATGCTATGTGCGAATCAATGCTACCCTATGGAGAAAGCGGTCGTGTGCCGACTTTACGGCAGGCGCATACCTGTATGGAACCCATTTACAACAGTGCTTTCCCTTCCTTATAAACTGTCTTTTTATTATAGTCGATCCTGTCACTTTTTTCAAGTGTTTTGGTTTTGTTCATTTTGCCGGTTTTTCACTGTTTTCTATTTGCTTTTTTTGTCAGGACAGCGTACAATGAGTAGGTAGATAACAAATTAGAAGAATTAGGGTCTCTTCTCCTTTGTACCATACATTTACAAAAGGAGTTTTTTTATGCCAAATTTCACACCAAGCACGACACTTACCCGTTCTGATGCATCCAAATATCTGGCTACAAATACGAAACTGCCTCATTACGTGGATGCGATCGGGAATGAAGCGTTTCAGCGCCGCAATCAGATCCAGACGGTTTCGTTTCCGCCGGAGCTGTCACGCATCGGGGCACGCGCGTTTCAAGGCTGCGCCTTTTTAAAGAAGATCGAGCTGCCTGCGACGGTCACGGAGCTGGGGAATGCCGCATTCTCGGACTGTAGTGCAATGAAGAGTGCCGTGCTGCCTGCCACCCCGCTCACCCTTCCGCGTGAGTTTATGAGCGGGAACCGCCGCCTTGAGACGGTGACCTTCCAGGGCAGGAGCCACCTTACGAACATTTATCCGAATGCCTTTTCGGAATGTCAGTCACTCGGCTCTCTGCTGCTGCCATCCACGGTCACGGAAATCCACGACCGTGCATTTTATCGGTGCAAATCACTGGATCAGGTCTATTTTCCACCGGGACTGCGCGTGATCGGGATACAGGCATTTTATTTCTGTGGTTTCCGCACGATTGAGCTACCAGATACTTTAGAGGCACTGGATGAGAGTGCATTCTTCAAATGTACGAATCTGACGCATGTCCGTCTGCCAAAAAGCGTCCGCTACATCGGCAAATGGGCATTCCACGGCTGCAACCGCCTGCAGTATCTCGAAGTACGGCACGACCCGGAATTCATCGGTGAGTGGATCATTAACCGCTCTGCGACCATCCGCTGCTATCCGGGATCGAAGATGGATCGATACTGTCAGGAGAATGGATTCAAGGTAGAGTATCTGTAAGGACAAAAAAATACTTCCCGACCAATATAACGGCCTGCCCTTCTTCCGCTTTTTTCTGGAAGTAGGGCAGGTCTTTTTCGGTCAGGTATTCGATCTCGCTCCAGTTGTCCACCGTATTTGTGGTCTGCGATGTAATACAGTTCCTGAAAGAGCTGTGTGTATAACAGGCCGACAAGGAAATTGTAGGATTTGTCGCTGTCCGGGATGACACAGAACAGGGCCGTCCGGAGGATCGGTTCATTTTGCAGGTAGGACAATCCTGCTTCTTTTGTTTTTATGCCGCCTGCTTATAATCGATAACAGCAATTTCCTGCATCAACTTCTTAGCCATATTTACGATCATTTCCAAATGCTCCGCAACCTCATCGGTATAATACTTTTCACCACACTGATCGCATTCCAGGCACGGCACATTTTTAATTACAATAATACAGTCTTTATAGTTTACGACGTGTGTTGTGGTACTCTTTACGGTCGTACTATTCTTACAATACATACACATATCTGTCACCTCTTCTTCCTCGTTTTAGTACGATTCTTCCGTTGCCCCTTCTGAAACACAATAAAAGCGAATTCTTGGTTGCTCTGTCTCCGATTGATCTGACATATCATAGGGTTTCGGACTTCGTAAGTTTAATCTCTGCATACCTATTCTTGCCCCCAAACATATTCAAAATCTTTAAATACCGGGATTGCACCATATCTTCCAGCAAGATAATTTTTGAAAACCACTTTATCATATCTGATCTTAAATTTTTCTAATGGATATAATTCTGTCTGGTTTTTCTTATTTTTTTCTGCAAACCAGATTTCATCCCTTCGTAGAATATTCAAATCCATCAAATTCGATTCATGCGTAGTTATAATAAGCTGTGTATTCTTTTTTTGAGAAAATTTTAAAAATGTTTCTACAAATTTTATGGTCATCTGAGGGTGAAGACTCCTGTCTAGCTCATCAATTATGAATACTTTATCATCTTTATCGTTTAAAATCACATCTAATAATTCTATTAAACGCTGGGTTCCATCCGATTCTTCCCCATACTCATAACTCGTCTCATCCTGACCATGCTGAAACATCAGTTTCTGAATTTCTGTTTTTTCCCCATTATCATATTCTAATTCAAATAAAGTTCTGCCCAAATTAAGAATTCTGCCTGTTGCTCCACTGGTATCTACGTCAGGTTTTTGAAGAAACCGGTCCGCTAATTTTTCATCCGGAAAGTACTCTTTAAAAGCAGTTTCATTCATTTTGCGCATACTATACCCGGTAATTCCGGTGTCCAAATATGACAATAATTCAATTAATTTTTGATTATCATTACTAAACCAGCGATAACTAGCGCCAATCGGCATCTGAGGATAAATAACAATTAATTGATACTTAAACCAAACATAAATTTTCTGAAAAATACGAAACTCTTCACCTTGCAGTTTTCTTCGACTTATTTCATAAATCAATAATGTAGTATTGATTCGATTCGCATCTTCCAAAAAAAATTTGAACTGATTGTTGTTTTCTTTGTTGGCAAAAAAATTTTCATCAAAATAATATTGATTATTTTCTACCATCCGTTCGAAAATAACGTTTTCTTTATCAGAAGTCAATTCAGAAAGCCATTCCGAATAGACGCTTCCCTCCTGCAGATTAACCGTAAAACCATACGCAAAACATTTTTCACCTATCGTAAACTCATATTCGAACAAGGTGGGTCTATTCGCATTTGCTTTCTGGCACCTGCAGTAGCGATCCTTGTAATCAACATTTTCCATTGTTTTTACAACAATTTGTTTTCCGGCATTTATGGCATTTACCAGATTTGTCTTTCCAGATGCATTTGCCCCATAAATCGAGGAAAATTTTAATACTTTTCGTTTTTGATAATAAATCACTCTATCGATATGCTGCTCGGTTTTTCCTGCATAAAGGTAGTACTCTGTTGGAATTATTCTTCCATCTGATGCTTCGTTGTATCCAAATGACATATAATTTGAAATGGAAAATCTCATTAACATAACAAATCACCTCCGAAATTTTCTCTTATATAATCTATTATATCTTGTTTATTTCTCATTATACATCAAGAATTAATGTATGCAAGAGATTTTTTCGTTCAAAAATATCTTATCTCTTGTTTTTCCAAGAGTTCCCGCTGCTTTCTTATATAGACTTCTTTGCTGATTTCCCCTCTTATGTAATAGGTCACGTTGTTTTCCATGCTTCGATCATCCTGCAGCCTCGTCGCCGCACAGAGAAAAGAGGCGGAGATCTCTGCTACCAGCTCTTCCTTTGCATAAGACAATCCCGTCCGTTCCGCGATAAAGTGTCCTGTGCTGTGGGCGAGTTCGTGAAATACCGTAGAGTAATACTGATATTGACTGGAAAATTGCTCTTTTGCGGGAAGCACGATGGTCTTTCCCTGTGAATATGCCTTGTCTCCACCTTGCTGCGGTGCATCATAGCAGACTACCTCGAGCGGATCCAGATAGCTGTGCTTTCCGCTTACCTCAAATGTCAGCTTATCCGCAAGCAGATACCCTTCCGGCGCTTTTACCTCTTTTAACGTATAGGTTCCTTTTTTGAGCGCTTTCGTCAAACTGATGATGGCCCGTGCCGCCTGATGCGTCATCGTGATGCATTGTGCGTCACGAAATAGCTTACCTCTTATAATCAGCGAATAATTAACGCACAAATATATGTATTAAAATGATTCCCTTTTATCAGCGTAACTTATTGGAATTTACATAACAATATAGACGGTTACTATGTTTCTGTACTAGGCACTTTTGCTAATTTTTTATTATATTATTTTATCACAAAAATTATTCTCCTTATATATAAGCATTTTAAGCGCACCCTTTTTTGAGTGCTCTTTCTTATTTTTTCTGATCATTAACCATCGCCACAATATTCATTGCAGGCAATACAATCGGACTCATTCCCGGCTGAGTTGTTATACTTGAAATATAACTTCGGATATAAGGGAACATGATAGCTATTGTATTTTTTTCTAACATATCCATATTTTCTTGTCGAGTCGAAAAAACAGCTCTGCCTTTTACATTAACAAATACTTTTTCCTCTTCATCAGAAACCGTTATTTCTAGCAAAACTTCAAACAATCCATCGTCCAGCTTTGTAAGATTACGTTCCACTTGTACCCCTAATTCTAAGCTATCCAATGAATCTGTTCTTTTTCTAAAAGAACTTTTTTGCATTGGTTTTATTACATGAATAGTCAAAATACGTCTGACACGGTGCAAATACACGATTCACATCATCATTTGTAATAGCATGCACCTGGTCTCCATCTTTGAGCATCGGACTCGTTGCAGTCTTACTCAGTTCGAC
>JAQXGF010000137.1 GCA_029006155.1 Lachnospiraceae bacterium | reverse complement strand
TTCTGCATCTGTCCGACGGCCAGTGCGCAGCGTGCAAAGCGCAGAATCTTCTCTGCGACATCCGCCGGAATCTCTTTTTCTTCCATATCCTGCACGTCCCGTCCGTAAATCGAGAAACACGGACGCTTCATCTGATTGTGCGCGGCCAGTGCCGACGCCAGATAGACCGCACCCGGACGCTCCGTTCCGTTAAATCCCCAGATCGCCTTTACTGTCATCGGATTTAAGTCGATCGTCTCCAGCGGATAGCACCAGCTCGGCGTGACGCTTAACGTCGCGGTGACGTGCTGTGCCGCGAATTCCTGCTCACATCTGGCCGCTTCCTCTCCGCCTGCAATGCTGCCGGAGAAAATGACAACTTTCGCCGGTGTCCCGTCCGCATAAAAAACGTTCTGCTCGATCAGTGCCTTCGCTGCCTCTGCCATCTCCCGCACTTTTCCTTCCAGTGCATCCCGGATACCGAGCCTTCTTGAATCTACAATCGGGCGAATCCCGATCGCCGGATAATTTTTCATATCTGCTCACCTTTCCTTTCGTCTCTGCAATGTCTGTTATTTTCTCAGCACACTCCGGTAGTCCGAATTCGGCCCTTCAAATACATACCGCAGATACTCTACCGACCGCTTTGCGTCTGCATCCAGCTGCTCCACCGTCGCTCCGTTGCTCAGATCACGCCATACTTTGATATCGCTTCCGACACCACCACCGCTCATGACAAACGGCTCCATGACGACATTTTTCTGATAGCCGATCGCCCGCAGTGCCATCCCGATCTCATACCACGGGAAGCCGCCCTTGCCCGGCACACGTCGATTGTTCTCTCCCACATGGAAGTGTCCGAGCTTATCGCCTGCCAGCAGGATCGCCTCGATCATACTGTCCTCCTCGATATTCATATGGAAGGTATCCAGCATGATCTTGACCGCATCGACATCAACCTCCTCGACGAATTGCTTACACTCTGCACACGTATTGAGCAGATAGCCTTCGAAACGGTTCAGCACCTCCAGACAATAGTCCACGCCGCACTCGCCTGCGATCTTTCCGACCTCGCGCACATGTTCGACGCTGCGTGCCCAGTCGCCCGCCTTATCGATCGGCTTTGAATAATCGACCGGCCAGTACGAATAAATACCGCCGCCCAACGTGTGGATATTCAAAATTTCCAGCTTCTTTAAAATATCCGTGTAAAATGCGATCGCATGCTTTACGACTTCCGGATCGGCGCTCGCCAGATTTTCCGATGCGTTCGGACCATAGCCGGCGGTGAGGATCACACCTTCCGCCTCCGCTTCATGACGCAGCTCCTTGAGCTTTTCATCCGAAATATCCTTGAGCATCGCACAGGAGATCTCCAGAATATCAAAGCCCAGCTTTTTTACTTTTGATATATAGCGGATCTGCTCCGCTGCCCACTCCTTTTCCCAGTAGGCAAAATAAATTCCATATTTCATCGCAATTCCTCCCAACGTTCCCATCATCCTGCTTATGATCCCATGTAATCTCTCATCTTACTTCCACCATATGGAATACTTCCAGTTTCGGCAGATGGATCCGCAGCATGCCGTCTGTCTCCTCGGTCGGAAGCTCCTCGCCATCCGGCAGCAGATATGCCTTCTTTCCAGGTACCTTCACATCGATCGTGATGTCATACATCGGCGCGATCGGGGACTCCTCCTGCTCATTGATCACTGCAAAATAATCACTTCCATCCTTCTGCCACTTGAGCACCTCGACGAACTTCGGCGCATTGGACGTAAAGGTCGGCTCTCCGACAAGCAGATTCACCATCCGGCGGAATACCTGACGGCTCATATACGGACGCGCCATCTCGATCGGTGCCGCCGTCCAGATGATCGAGGAATTGCCGATCTTTTTCAGGATCGCACATGGCTGATCGGTGTAAATTCCTGGCGGATTCGAATGAATCGCCGCAAACTCATACGTATCGGTCATCGTATACGGAAGGGTCAACGTCGCCAGCACCGTCAGATCCGTATCATCTTCCACCTCGATCTCGACCTGATGCATGTCGATCGTGAGCGGCGTCCGCTTCGTAAATCCTGCGAACAGCTCTGCGCCCGCCTCCGTCGGGCTCATGTAAGTGAAATTGTGGGCCGTCTTTCCGGTCACCTTTACACCGAGCATCTTCTGCAGACGCGGATTCGCAATCGGCCCGCTGATCAGCAGGTTGCCGCCTGCTTTTACATATGCCTCGATATCATCCATCTCCTCCTCGCGGATATTTGCCACGTGAGAAAGGATCATGACACCTGCCTTCTCGTCCCGGATATTCTTCGATCCGATGACTTCGAATGGAATATTATTCTCGCGCAATGTCTTTGCGGCATTCAGCGGTCCTTCCAGAAAATACTTCGGCTCAAAGCTCTTCTCCCGCACATCGATCTTCGTCTCGTTCGGGTCATACTTTGCATGGGTCGCAAACCAGATCGCCGCATCATGGTCGAGCTTTCCGGTAATGTATTTCTCGTACTGGCTCGTCTTGCTGTAAATGCCCTTCATGATGTCGTGGTATACCTCCGGCACGATGCTTCCGTCCGGGTTGATCGCGTCGACGAGCAGGAATGCGCCGTTATGGACCAGCGCTGTGATGACGTGCAGCAGCAGTTCCTCCTGCGTCTTCGTCGTCGTATGGTACTTCAGCTCCGGATCGCAGCGCGAAGTATGATAAATGAATGGAAGGTTCGGAGATACATTTTTATAATATTTATTGATGAAGCTCTGCTGTAAAAATCCACCGTAATAGTCGCCGCCAAGATAATCGACATGATCGGCCAGATACTCGGAACTGCCATCAATCCACGAGCAGGCGATCCGGGAAAACTGATGCTCGACCGTCACCTCCGGCTTCACTGCCTTGACACATCCCGTCGAAAAAGCCGCAAAGTCTGCGATCCAAAGATCCTTCTGATGCACGTATTCCAGCCAGTCCGGATCCTCCCAGTCGATGATACGCGGCAGCTCTTTTCCAGTCTCGCGCAGATAGCGCTCCCGGCAGCTCGGACAATAGCAGGTCTCCGGGAAAAACGTCATATCGAGAAACATACCTTCAAAATCGTACATCGTATTCATCTCAGTCAGGCAGTCCTTCACATACTGACGATAGCCCGGATTGTTCGGGCAGACAATGCCGTAGCGTCCGGTCTTGAAATTATCGCCGCCACGGTACTCGCGCATGTTTTTTCCATCTGCCGTAATCAGTCGCCACTCCGGATGATTCTCATACGCCCAGTTATCGAAAATCTGGGTAAAATAGGCGATGACTGCAATGCCATTCTCATGGCACTTTTTTACCATCGTGCCAAAGAAATCGAAGCCTTTCAGACCCTTATGCATCCTGCCGACCTTCGTCGGATAATAGGCAAGTCCGGTATGCGGGCGCCCCTTCACCATCGCCGCCTGTATCCCGGCATCCTTCAGGGCGTCTACATATTCATCGACATCGATTTTACTTAAGAATTCTTCATTCCAGTCATCGATGTGCATGTCCATCAGATTTCTTCTGTAATTACCTTCAATCCACATGTATCTGTCCTCCTGTCCCTGTAAAGCGGATATTCACCGTCCGCTTTGTTTTTTACTCAGAATCCTTCCGCGCACTCGCTCCTGTTTTCTTCGATCTGCTCCCGGCTCACCATCTCATCCAGAAACTGGCTCGGTGAGACGCCGATCAGATTTTTAAATGTCTTGCTGAACACGTGGATTCCGGAAAATCCGGTCTGCCGTGCCACTTCCGTAATATTCAGATCACTTTTCAGCAGCATCTGCCGCGCGCGGTCGATCTTGATGTTTGTCACGTACCGGTGCAGAGAAATGCCCAGATGCGACTGGAAAATACCGGTCAGATAGTTCGGTGTCACACCGATCGCTGCCGCGATGCTGTCATTATCCATATCCACGCCCGGTTCACAGCTCTGTATGTAATCAATTGCCTTTTCAATATGGATCCACGCCTTTGTCTTGATCGGGTTCCGGCTGATGCGGCTCTCCCCGTCGATCTGGTAGCGCCATGCATAGATCAGAAACGCCGTACACTCCGAGCGGAGAATAATATCTTTTCCAGGCCGGTCCAGGTTGAACTCCCGCATCATATCCAGGTAGCGCCGGACCAGACGGTTCCGCTCACTCTCCGGGATCTCCGATACGACGACCTGCTGATGCAGCAGATCCTCGTTCGGCGGGATCGTCAGCTGCCGCTCTGCTTCATCGAGCACATCCTTATGGATCAGTGCCCGGCGCTCCGGCGTATCATAAAAATCAAAATGAATAATGTACTGAATAAACGGCTCTTCCCCATCCGGGATAATCATGTGCGTCATATACGGCGGAATAATAATTGCGTTCCCCCGGTGCAGCCGGTACCGCACGCCG
>JAQXGF010000136.1 GCA_029006155.1 Lachnospiraceae bacterium | reverse complement strand
CTTCGTACATGGAAGTTTATCATAAGCTCCACTTACCTTGATTGCACGACCTGTTGGGTTTGTGAGTTTCAGAAGATATGTTACTTCTGAATTTTCCTCAAGCTCTATAACAGTCGCTTCGGAACCATCTGGAAGAAGAATTTTTTTATCATTTTCTACAGCGCCACCTTTTACAATAATTTCAGCACTGTCAGATGCTTTTCCGCTGTTCGCAGTATTCGTAAGTTTAAATTCTCCGCTTTTTCCAGATTCTTCTTCTATGATCTTTGCAGAATACCTGATGGTTCTGCTCTCTCCCGGATCCAAGTTCTTTCCTGTATTCCACTTAATCGTAATCTCATTCCCCAACGTCACTTCTACATCCTGTCCGTCGAGTTTCATTTTTGTAGATGACCACATATTAACATAGCTTGCCAACTCGGACTTCGAATGAATCTCTATAGTTTGTCCATCTTTTTCCAACGTAAGACCTATCGGGAACAATCCAAATGGAATTCTATCTTCTACAATAACATCCTTGTCAGCAGGATACGGATTATTTTTATCATTTGTCACTACAATTTCATATGACACAATTGTCCCGTCTGCATAAGGCGAAGATACTGTTTCCCCATCCTTCGTCGCTCCAGTTACGTTTTTCGCAATCCCTACCTTACCTGTATCACTGGTAAAATCGTAAGAATCAGAACCAGCATAATTCGCATTTGCTGTATTTCTTACTGTAATAGTACCATCTTTTTCATTTCCCTTATCGGCCTTGTCCAAGTCAAACTTACACGTGTAACTTAGGCACTTTGTCTCAGAAGCTTTAAGAGTGCCTGCTTTCCATGTAATAGTGGCTCTTCCATCCTGGTCGACACGAATGCTTACTTGTTGACCATTTATTGTCACATTATCATAGCTCTTATTATTTTCCAGCGTTATCTCTTCGTCCTTATCATTTATAACACCTTCCAGAGTAAGCCCTTTCGGTAGCTGATCTGTAACAACCTCTTCATAAGTCACGTCATAATTTTCTTTATTGGTAACCGAAACAGTGTAAGTAATTTCTTCTCCGTTTTTAAGGCTTGTCCGATTACCTTCCTTTTTAATCTCAATCTCCGGCTTATCTAGAGGAAGCACGCTATGATCGCCCCGACCACGATACTCTGCATAGTTATCAATCTGTTCACTGTTCTTTATTACGTCAAGATTTGCAACTGTAGCATTAAATGTTACCTCAAATTTTCCGCCCTCTTTTATTACTCCAGGCTTCAAAACAATCTTTCTATCTGTAATCTCTACACATTTATCCCCTAGCTGTTCCCTGATTGCAGCCTGCTGAGCTTCGGTCAGATATAACTCGTTAGGAAGATAATCTGTTAATTCATACTCTTTACCATTTTCATCGCTGGCAGCAAGATCAAGTCGTCCCTTATTTGTAAGTGTAATTGTATACGGCACTTCCTCTCCAGCCTTTACCGTAGTATTTTCTTTTGAAGAAGTCTTTTCTACTATAAAATCCTCAGTCGGGCCTTCTGTCTTTGTCTCTACTTCATCTTCACTTTTTGCTTCTTTTGTTCCGACATTCGGCTTTGGGTCAATTTTTACGTGATTTTTAATTACATCCCCAGCGCCCAAATAATTGTCCGGAATCTTTATCCAGCTTGCATCTAATTCTGCTTTCAGCGCAAGATTATCCATCTCTCCGGTTAAAGTACCGACTTCATCTTTTTTCGGATTCGGAACAGACAACTTATAAGATATCTTTTTGCCGTCGCAGGACAATTCTTCTACTGTTCCACCCTGCATTTGTGGCAACTTAAATACAGTCTGACCATCATAAGATATTGTCCCAGACTCCTTATCAATTGTCATCTTATCCAGTGGGAATGAAAACCCTTCCGGTAATGTAAGTTCATCTGTCACTTCTATTTTCTCAGTCCAAATCGCACCTACATCGTCCCGATTCTTCGATATTGCCTTAACATCATATTGTAATGTTCCTGTAAGCTTATTGGCAGCTTCATCAACTGCAATTGTATTACTATCCTGATTATTTACCTTTTTATCAACCGGTTCCCATCCAAAGTCAGCTGTCCATTTTAATGTAGCCGGACCACTGCAGTGATCATTTTCGCTTGTTGAATTAGGAATAGACGGAGTAAGAACTACCTTTGTAGTATCATCTCCTATCGTAGTTCCATTTTTTGTATCAAAATGAATCTCAAAACTTCCCGTTGCACCTGCCGGGATAGAATAATCAATATATCGTCCTTCTTTATTATATTTTGCATTTATTACAAGATCCTGATTATCGCTTGTATGGATCGTAATCTTAAACGTCCCATCCTCTTTTACAGTCTGATCCAATTCTATATCTGGTTCAAGCTGAGAAAAAGAAATACGAACTGTACGATTATTCTTACCCTCTTCTTCCCCATGCTCATCTTTCGGGGTCGAATTCGTAAAGTTAATGGTGGCTGTCAGGCGCTGTCCTGTCTTACCAGTTATCTCTGAAAGAAAATGATCCCCTTCCAGCACACCAACATTTACTGTGACGCCCTGATTTACAGTTTCACTATCAGATGTAATATCACTCAACGTTGCAATCATCTGATTCTCAATTAACTCGTTTGTTTTTGTAACAACAAATGGGCTAAAACCATTAGTTACAAATGTAACAGCGTTAATAGATCCATCTGCATTTACATCTACATTTTTTGTTACAGCTGAAACTCCATCTTTAACATGAAGTACCTTTATCATTCCGGTTCCAGCAAGTGTTATTGGAGATGCAAACCGAAGAGTCACCTCTGCTTTCTGATTTGTATAAATTTCTTTTCCATTTTCTTTGAAGGTCATATCATATACAATTGATTCACCTGTTGATTCACCTTGTCCTGCCAGAAATTCATCGACTTGATTCATCACACTTGCATATTTTTCCATCTCAGAAGTAATTTTTTCAACTTCGAATGACGCTTTTGCAGACATTGCACGAGTATCCGTAAAGTCTACTTTTACTGTGATTTTTTCATTCTTCCATGAAAAGCTGTTTTGATATTCCTCTTTCTGCGATTCGCTCTCTGCTACAGTTTCCTCTGTAGCCGTTTCTGATTCTACCGCACCCGTTTCTGGTGCATTTGTCTCCGGTGCCTCAGTCACAGCCACTTCTGTCTCCGTAGCTTTCGTCTCAGATTCTGAGGCTGCGCTCGTTTCCGGTGCCTGCGCCTGTGGTGTCTCCGTTGCAGGAGCCAGCGTCTCTGGCGCATTTGTCTCCGCGGCCTGCGTCTCCGGCGCACTTGTCTCCGGGGCTTTCGTCTCTGGAGCCTTGGTCTCCGGCGCACTTGTCTCCGGGGCTTTCGTCTCGGGGGCTTGTGTCTCTGGAGCCTTGGTCTCCGGCGCATTTGTCTCCGGGGCACTTGCCTGTACCTTCGCCTCTGCCGTCTCGCTCTGCTGCGTCACCACTGCCTCTGTCTCATCGGCGATGGTCGTGATGCCCGCCTGCTGAAAGATCATGGCAAAAGTGAGGAGCAACGCAAAAAACCGTTTTACTCTGTCTCGTTTGTTCATAAGTCTTTCTCCCTTCGTTTTGTATTTTTCTGTGCAAATACAGATAGTCCTCTCTGTATTACATAAATACCTGCATTAAAAATTTCTTTCACCTGATTTTAAAAATTTTGTTGCGTTTATCATAAACCGTTTTTTTGTGAATTCAATACAAATGGCACGAACAGTAAGAATACGGCACGAATCGTGCATCCGGTAAGCGTTGTTGCTCTCTTTTTCTCACCATGTGACCGTTTTATGACTTTTTTCGCTATATTTGGGTATAGAAAATAGCCGCAAACGTTTTCCTTTGCAGCTATTAAAATTTTCGCGAATCCACTTCTCGCTATCTTTGTCAAAGAGAGTAATCCGTTTCGCAGCTTGATTCGGTTAAATCATACCATAATATACCGTATTCATCAACTGTTTTTGTTTTGTTTCCGTTTTTTTGTATTGTTTTTACCATTTTTATTGTATCTTTTTGTGCATAATTACTTTTCTGATTTTGTGTGATCGTTTTATATTCGCATGTTCTTTTGACTGCAAGTACCTTCCACCTATGATCCTTCTTTTTTATTTGCATTTTATATTTTTGGCAGACATTGGAATAAATTCCAACTTTAATTGCATTCCCAATCCCTGAGCAAGTTTTTTTACCATGCTCAGGCTTGGATTTCTTGTGCCATTCTCAATCCGGCTTATGTCAGCCTGCGTAATTCCGGTCTTTGCAGATAAATCCTTCTGGGTCATATTCTGCTGCATTCTCGCCTCAATCATCGTCTGAATAATATCGTATTCCGGTTGCAGCGCATCATATTCTGCTTTTACCTCATGGTTCTGCAAGGCTTTCTTTTTATAATCCTTATAACTGCTCATTGCCATACCTCCATAATCTGCCTTATATTTTTTTGCTAAAAAAGCAGGCGCTTTGCGCCTGCTTTCCAGCGTTTATATTCTGTTTCTTCTACACTGCGATTCTCTTTACATCCAGGATCCCATGCGCCTACAGCAGCATCGCCACGACATGCACCACTCCCGCTGCCAGCCATGCCACAACGCACTGGCCGATCACAACGCCGGCTGCCCATTTGCCGCCCAGTTCGCGGCGGATCGATGCGATCGCAGCCACGCACGGGGTGTACAGCAGGCAGAAGACGAGCAGGCTCGCTGCAGCTGCCGGAGTGAGGACACCGAGCAGCGCCTCTGTGGAACCGAACAGCACAGATAAGGTAGAGACGACGCTCTCCTTTGCCATGAATCCGGTGATCAGTGCGGTCGAGATCCGCCAGTCGGCAAAGCCAAGCGGTGCGAAGATCGGAGCGATCTTGCCGGAGATGACCGCGAGGATGCTGTCCTGCGAATTGGTCACGAGGTTCAGGTGCGTGCCAAACGTCTGCAGGAACCAGATCACGATCGTCGCGAGGAAGATCACCGTAAACGCACGCTGCAAAAAGTCCCGTGCCTTCTCCCAGAGCAGCTGGCCGACGTTCTTTGCGCCCGGCATCCGGTAGTTCGGCAGCTCCATGACGAACGGAACCGCCTCGCCGCGGAACATCGTACCGCGCAAAAGAAGTGCCATGAGAATACCCATCAGAATGCCGCCAAAGTATAAGGCTACCATGATGAGTCCGCCGTGCTTCGGGAAAAACGCAGCCGTGAAGAATCCGTAGATCGGAAGCTTCGCCGAGCAGCTCATAAACGGAGTCAGCAGGATCGTCATCTTCCGGTCACGCTCGGACGGCAGGGTTCGGCTCGCCATGACGCCCGGTACCGTACAGCCAAAGCCGACGAGCATCGGGACGATGCTGCGCCCGGACAGGCCGATCTTGCGCAGCAGCTTGTCCATCACGAATGCCACACGTGCCATATATCCGCTGTCTTCCAGCAAAGAGAGGAAGAAAAACAGGGTCACGATGACCGGCAGGAAGCTCAGGACGCTGCCGACGCCGTTGAACACGGCATCAATCACAAGGGAATGAAGCGTCTCATTGACATTCCATACGGTAAAGAGATGATCCACCACGTTGGTCAGGTAGCCGATGCCCATCTCCAGGAGTGTCTGCAAGGCTGCTCCGATCACGTTGAACGTCAGGAAAAAAACGGCTGCCATGATCGCGATGAAGCACGGGATCGCCGTGTACTTTCCGGTGAGAATCCGGTCCATCCGTACGCTGCGCAGATGTTCTTTGCTCTCGTGCGGCTTCACGACCGTCTCGGAACAGATCTTTTCGATAAAGGTAAACCGCATATCCGCGATGGCTGCGGCACGGTCGAGTCCGCGCTCTGTTTCCATCTGGACGATGATGTGCTCCAGCGTCTCTTTTTCATTTTCATCCAGCCCGAGCTGATCCAGGATCAGATGATCCCCTTCTGCGAGCTTTGCCGCCGCGAACCGCACCGGGATCCCGGCTTTCTCCGCATGATCCTCGATCAGATGCATGATCCCGTGCAGGCAGCGATGTACCGCTCCGCCGTGATCTTCGGCATCACAGAAGTCCTGCCGTCCCGGCTTTTCCTGATACTTTGCCACGTGCAGTGCGTGCTCGATCAGCTCTCCGATCCCTTCATTTTTCGCTGCGGAGATCGGGATGACCGGGATGCCGAGCAGCTTCTCCATCTCATTGACGAGCACGGAGCCGCCATTGTCGCGCACCTCGTCCATCATGTTCAGGGCGAGCACCATCGGCACATCGAGCTCCATGAGCTGCATCGTCAGATACAGGTTCCGCTCGATGTTCGTCGAATCGACGATATTGATAATGCCCTTCGGGTGCTCATTTAATACAAAATTCCGCGTCACGATCTCCTCGCTGGAGTACGGGGACATGGAATAAATGCCCGGCAGGTCCGTCACGAGTGTATTCTTGTGTCCGCGGATCATACCGTCCTTGCGGTCGACTGTCACGCCCGGGAAATTTCCGACGTGCTGGTTCGAGCCGGTGAGCTGGTTGAACAGCGTCGTCTTGCCGCAGTTCTGGTTGCCTGCAAGGGCAAAGGTGAGCACGGTGCCGTCCGGCAGCGGATTCTCATCGGCTTTGTCGTGATATTTGCCTCCCTCGCCGAGACCCGGGTGCGGAAGGGTCCGTGCCCCTTTCGGGATTCTGGATACTCCCGGGCGCACCTTTTCCTCGTGTACCTCGTCTATCTCTATCTTCTCCGCATCGGCCAGCCGCAGAGTCAGCTCGTAGCTGTGTACCCGTACCTCGACCGGGTCTCCCATCGGCGCGTATTTGACCATCGTCACTTCTGCCTTCGGGATGATACCCATGTCCAGAAAGTGCTGGCGCAGCGCGCCTTCGCCGCCTACCGTACGGATCGTCGCCGTCTTGCCGATCGGCAGATCCTTCAGTGTCATACGTTTTCTCCTCCTGATTTCTCTTCTGTCTTCCTGTTCTGTCAAAACGAAGCTCTTTTGGCTTTCATTTTCTGCTCTGTTATCAGGTTCCTGAGTCAGTATAGGCGAATCTGCGGTAGACTGCAATACTTATTGAGAATTTTTTTCATTTTTCTGTTCTTGTGTCATCTCTGCTTCTGCCTGCAGTTTCGCACCCACATCCATCCGGATCCACTTGTAGACGGTCGCAGTGAGCGGTACGCCGATGAGCATACCCGGGATGCCGAGCAGGCCGCCGCCGATGGAGACGGCCGCGAGCACCCAGATGCCCGGCAGGCCGATCGA
>JAQXGF010000135.1 GCA_029006155.1 Lachnospiraceae bacterium | reverse complement strand
TTCCGTCTTCATCTTTGATGAGCAGTGTATTTGCTGTTGTTGCAGATACCTGTGCAGTACCAGCTGTAACCTTGGTATTCGTTACAAACCAAGCGTACGTTGAACTACCCAGCGCAATAGCGGCAACCAGTACCATGGCGATCGCTGCAGCAAGCTGTTTTTTCAAAGCGCTTACGCTTTTTGTTTCTACCATATTTTTCTTCCTCCTGTTTATTTCTCCGGTATGTTGACCGCTTCGTGGCGGTCGCGCGGCAGGTGATCCGGAGTGGGCAGCTGCCGTGATGGAAGGGTGTCAAGCGGTGTGACGCAGTGCAGGCCATTCGTTTCTGTCATCAAATCATACTCCCACCGGGCCCGGTTCGAAGAGTATCGCCTCGACCATAATATCCGGTGAGGTTATCATCTCATAACATGGACAAACGGCGGTTGCGTTTGGTCTCCTCTTTGACATTTCTTCCTGTATATAAACGGTGGTTGTGGCACCGCTCATACCTGATTTTCTTTTGCGGCGTTCCATGCTTGTCGATGAAACGCCCGCTTTTATTTGTTTCTTCTCGTATCCCAGGTGATCTTGCGATCCGGATAGTAGCTGCCGTTCGGCGCTTCGTTTCCGGCGGCGTTGATCGGCTTGTCCTGTACGAGTGTGTCCTTGATATCCTTGACGTATTTCCAGAGCAGGCTCGTGTGATCGTCATAGTCGGCGTCGATGCTCATGCTGAACTGGACGCTGCCTCCGATGATCGCGTCGACGCAGTCCGGGTCGTCGCCCTCCATCCAGATGACGATCGTGTAGCGGTCTACGTTGCCGACCAGAAAGTCTTTGTTCTCATACTGGCAGACGAGCTTGTCGGATAAGAAATTCTCGCAGCCATCCTCGGTGCCCCCGTCATCTGCCGGTGCGGCATAGACGATGCGCTCGCCATTCTGATAGACGGCGATACGGACAGCCTTCTCGGCTCCTTTCGCACATGAATCCAGCGTGATCGAAGCGATATAGCCAAGATCCTCCTTACCTGCATTGCGGACGTAATACGTGTAGGCCATATAGTTCTTTCCATTATGGCCACCGTCAATGCTGTCAACATCTGCCGGGATATCATCGATCGAAATATTCGTCGCATCCTGCACGGTGTTCGCGACGAGCCGTGCGGTCGCACCATCGAAATCGCCGTTGTCCGCGATGCTGATCCCCTTGCGGTACAGCTCCAGACGGTTCAGGTTGATGGTGAAATTTCCCATCTTTTCCTGCGCAAATGCGGCGATAAAAAGTACCGCCACCGCGAGCAGCAGGCCGAGCAGCAGTAAATGCATCCGATCGAGCTGCAACAGGGCTGCTCCGATCTTCCGGCGCTTCCGGTGCGGCAGATACATGCTGACCAGCGTCTCCGGATCCACATCGTCCCCGTATTTCTGCATGAGCGCTTCGAGCTCCTCAATGCGGACGATCTGCTCGGATGTCTCTTTTTTGATTCTCTTATCTTTTCTCGACTGTTTTTCCTTTTTCGGTTTCTTCTCTTTTTTAAGAAGACTCATAGCTTGTACCTTTTCTGAACATAAGCCACGTAGTCCTGCATCTGACCGCGCTCAGTCGCATCTGCAAAACGCAGCTGCACACCGGCGATAAATCGGTAGGCACTGCCCCGCGGCATCTCCCGCATCCAGCAGACCACGCCGACGACTTCATGCGCCGCGACGCCCTCCGATGCCGTCCCGATCCGCGGCAGGGTGAACACGCAGGTCGCACCCACATCGAACCAGCGGTTTATGTAGATAGCGAGACCTCCGTTGGAAATATCCATCGTCTCGCCTTTTTCCTTTGTGATTTCTCCGTTCGCATTCAGCGGCCATGTATCCTGCATGTATTCGATCGGAAGCGTTACCTTCATACGCACGTCTGCACGGCGAACCAGCTGACGCTGCTCGCTGACGCGGCGGATCTTCCAGTAGCGGCGGATGCCCTCCTTGATCTCATCGTCGGCATATCCGGCGACGATCCGGGTCTCCTCCCCTTCTTCATACTGGAATAAAAACTTCTGCTTTTCATCCAGCGGCAGCGCTTTTCCTCCAACCATCGGGATCGATACCAGAAAAGCGGATTCATCGAGCGCTTTGTTAAACGTACATATCATATTAAACTTCGGTTCCTGACCGAGCGGTGCATCAAATGCAAGCCGCATTTTACTTCCGTGTCTGACATTCAGGGCTCCGGCCATGTGATCCTCCTTCTCGCGGCATATCTGCCACATCCTTCCCGTTATAATGCAGAAAAGGCAGACTATAGGCATTTTCCCATAATCCACCTGTATTCTACCGGAATCCGGAGAGAAATTCAACTATAATTTCGCTTTTTCGACATTTCTGTGACTTTTTTTGTTCTGTTGATGATTTCGTGAACTATTTCCGGTAAAGATGACAGAAAATCTTCCTGCTATCCCGTTTTCAGGTCGTTTCTCTGGTCAGATCCTTCACCCATTTATACTTCTTATAATGGTACATGACCCACGGAATCTTTCCTACCTCATCCAGACAGGTACATGCATAGACGACCACGACCGGCCAGTGGAAGAAAAAGGTCCCCGCTGCCGCGAGCGGAATCGCCAGACACCACATGCAGACCGCCAGGCTGTACAAGTCAAATAATGTATCGCCTCCTGCCGCAAAGATGCCGTTGATCGTCACATCGTTGACGGCACGGCCGATCATATAGACAGCGATCACGAGCAGCATGCCGGTCAGATGTTTCCGTGCTTCCGGTGTCAGCTTCACACATGCCAGCAGCACCGGCGTAATGAGGAGCATCAGGAGCGTCGCTGCGATCCCACACAAAAAGGAAATCTTCACAAGACGGTCGCCGTACTCCCGCCCGCGCGCAAGGTCCCCTGCACCGAGCTCATTGCCGACCATGATGCCGCCCGCACTCGAAATACCGGCGCTGAAGCAGCAGATGAGATCCCGCACGACTGCCGCGACAGAATTGGCCGCCGTCGCATCGGTGCCGAGATGTCCCATAAATGCCGAGTAAGACGTAAATCCGACACCCCAGAACAGGCTCGCCCCTAAAAGTGGAAGTGCACACTTTGCAAAATCCCGATCCAGTACCCGGTTGATATGGAAAAAGTGCAAAAGCTGCGGATGAATATACTCCTTCTTGTAAGAAGAAGCGACCGCCCAGGTCAGCTCTACGATACGTGCAATCAGTGTCGCAAGTGCGGCTCCACGCACGCCCATCGCCGGAAGCCCGAACCAGCCATAGATAAATACCGCATTTAAAATGATATTGAGCACGACCGCGCCGCCGCTGATCCGCGCCGTCTGCTTCGCGTGCTCACTGATCTTCATGATCGTCAGATAGCACTGCGTGATACCGGTGAGCAGATACGACCAGCCGGCCAGCTGCAGGTACGAGATCCCGATATCGATGAGCACCGTCTCATTCGTAAAGATCTGCATGAGATAACGCGGAAAGAACACGCAGCCCACAAATGCTACGACCGAGACAGCTCCGCCAAGCCGCAACGCCATGCAGAAAATATCATTTAAGGTATCCCTGTCTCCTTTTCCCCAGTACTGTGCCCCAAGGATCGCCACGCTGGCAACAATCGCCCCCAGAAACATATTCTGGACAAACTGAATCTGTGTCGCCAGTGAGACAGCCGCCATCGAATTCTGCTCGACACTTCCGAGCATGATCGCATCCGCCACTGCCACAGACGCCAGCATCAGATTCTGGAACACAATGGGAAACATCAGACCCGCCAGCTTTTTATAAAACGTCGGATCCAGCTTCCTGCCAAATATTTTGTTTTTCATCCCCCTGTATTTTCCTTTCGTTTTACTTTTCCCTGCTTATGTCACCAGCAGGGACATACATCGCCCTTTTCCATTGCTATCTGCCTTTTCGTTCTGAGCATGCTCAGATAAATTCGAGCAGCTCCGGATCCGGATTTGGGATCACGTAGTGCTCCGTCAGCCGCAGATTCAGCGATTCATTCGCATCTACCGCTGCCTTTACTGCAGCATTGACCGCTCCCACATCTCCTGCGACGATCACGACACCTTTTCCGCCGATGCCCTGTCCCAGACGCACCCGGCACAGGCGAACCGCTGCCTGCTTCACCGCCATATCTGCCGCATAGATCGCCGATACCATCATCGAGCTCTCCAGAATGCCGACTGCCTCCCGTGGCTCCACCTTTGATTTTTTAGAAAGCGCCTCCAGCACCTGCTCATGAATATGCGGGATGACGTAAGAGTTCCGCAAATGTTTTCCTGCAAGCTCTGCACCTGCCTCCATCGCCGCCTTGACTTCTCCGGTATCTCCCCCGATCACGATCAGATATTTACCCGGACACATCGGTGCCGAGCGAAGCATACGCACCTGTCCTGCCTTCAGCATCGCATCCGATGCCGCTATCCCATATGTAATACTGGTCAGTTCCGCAATACCAACCGTCTTTTCCATGTTTTTCGCCACCTGTTTCTATTCTTTTTTTGATTTGTCAAAAATCATTCTATCATGTTTACCCGATAATTCCAACCGCTTTTGTGGAAAACAAAAAAAAGAAAAGGCATCTGCCAACTTGAGCATATCAGCCCATGCAGATGCCTGTATTTTCAGTTTGTATTTTCAGTCTTTCTTTTCCATTTCCTCCGGCTGGCCCCCCTTTGCCTGCTGCTTCTCCGCATTGCTGTAAGCGATCGCATAGAACAGCTCCTGAGAATTTAGCCGGACCGCATTTAAGTTCCGGTCTACATAGATCCCTTCTTCGGTCAGCCGCTTTCCTTTTTCATCGTCATTCATCATCGTCTCAAACATCCAGATCAGGCGCTCTTTCAATCGCTCATCCAGTACCGGTGCTGCGACTTCGACACGGCGGGTCGTATTCCGGGTCATAAAGTCCGCAGAAGCGATGTAAACTTTTTCCCGCTCCTTTGTACCGAACCGGTAGATTCTGGAATGCTCCAGGAATCGTCCGACAATGCTCACGACCTTAATATTTTCAGTATATCCTTTGAGCTCCGGTATCAGACAGCAGATGCCGCGGACAATCATTTCGATCTTCACTCCGGCCTGTGACGCTTCCGCCAGCTTCATGATGATCACTTTGTCTGTCAGGGAATTGATCTTAATTCCGATATAGGCTTCCTCGCCCTGCTTTGCGTGCGCGATTTCCTCATCGATCATGTCGATAACCCGGTTCTGAAGGCATTTGGGCGCGACCAGAAGCAGGTTCGTCTCCTCCACCGTTTCCCCTTTCAGCAATGCGGCAAAGACATTTGCTGCTTCTTTTCCGATCTCCTGATTTGCCGTAATCAAAGACAGATCCGTATACAGGGTGGATGTTTTTTCATTGTAATTGCCGGTTCCGACCTGCGTGATATAGGAAACTCCGGCATCCGTTTTTCTCGAAATCAGACACAGCTTGGAGTGTACTTTGTAGCCGTTCAGTCCATAGATGACACGGCAGCCTGCCTCCTCCAGCTTCCGGGAGTACTCGATGTTGCTCTCCTCGTCAAATCTGGCGCGAAGCTCTACCAGTACGACGACTTCTTTTCCATTTTCTGCCGCTTCCACGAGTGCATCGACGATCTTGCTCTTATCCGCCAGGCGGTACAGTGTCATTTTGATCGAGACGACGCTGTCATCCTTTGCTGCCTCATAGAGCAGGCTGATAAATGGCCGGATGCTCTCGAATGGATAGGACAAAAGCACATCCTTTTGCAGGATCTGTGGAATCAGCGGATTCCGGTCGTCCAGCTCCGGTGTCATACGAGGAGAACGTCTCGGATAAAACAGCTCCTCCTGCCCGGTACCACGCAGATAGCTCTGGATTCCGAATACAAACGACATGTCGAGCGGAACCCTGGTCAGGAATACGTGATCTTCGCCTACCTGAAGTGTCTTACACAGCGCACGGATCAGCTTTTTATTCAGCTCTCTGGACAGCTCCATGCGCACCGGATTCATCCGGATCCTCTGCTTGATCAGGTTCTCCATCGCATCCCGGTAATCGAGATCCTCATCGTAAATCGTCTCCGTATCGATGTCCGCATTTCGTGTGATCCGGAGCAGGGACTTTTCTTTTACTTCATAATTTTTAAACATCTTCGGAAGAAAATGCAAAATCAATTCCTCCGAGAGCATAAAGGTCCCTTTTCTGGTCGGAATATCAATCAGCCGCTAAAAACATTGTTGCTACACGGGATGATCGCAGTCCGCGTCTTTCCGCCCTTAGTCGCCAGCAATGCTACCGCATAGATATCTTTGTTCTTCAAAAATGGAAACGGCTGCTGCTTGCTCACAATATTCGCCGATAAGTACGGTGCGATATGCTGATCAAAATACAGCTCCAGAAGCTTGCCTTCTTCTGCGGAAAGGCGGTTAAAATTAATCAGACGGATTCCTTTCGGTTCCAGTTCGCCCATCAGCTGTTCATAGATGACGTCTTTTTTCTGATCCAGCTCCCTGGTCGCCTTTAAAATCGCTTTGACCTGCTCCTTGCTCGTCATATTTGTCTTATTCTCGCGGATCACCTCGGATGCCTCCATCTGATCCATCAGAGTCCCGACCCTTACCCGGTAAAATTCATCCAGGTTCGACTGGTAAATTGAAGCAAAGGTCAGCCGTTCTGCCAGCGGCACCCTCGGATTCCCCGCTTCATTCAATACACGCTCATTAAATTTCAGCCACGACAGTTCCCGGTTCATCATATAGGAAACTGCAGTGGCTTTTTCTGTCTTCTTCTCTGTTTTTTTCATCTGTATAATTCCTTCTTAACTTTTCCTCTGTCATTTTTAGTCACACGTTGGAATTATACTTCGCTTATGTCAAATTGATCGGTTCTTTATGTCAGATCTATGTAAAATCTTAGGCTATCGCTTATGGCTCTTTGCAGACGTCCACCCATCCCTTTGCATCACATACCTGCTCCAGCTCCGCGATCGAGAGCTTTACCGCGCTGTAGTCATCGCCTGCAGCCGGATAGACGGTATCAAATGCCTTCAGGCTCTCATCCAGATAAACTGCGATGCCATCCTGGATCCCGAACGGACATACTCCGCCCGGCGCGTGTCCGATGACCGCCTCAACCTCCTCGAACGGGATCATCTTCGCTTTCATGTGAAACGTATCCTTATATTTGCGGTTGTCCACCCTGGCCGTCCCTTCCGTGAGGATCAGCACCGGCTGCTCTCCCTGCAAAAAGGACATCGTCTTCGCGATCCGGCCCGGCTCCACACCGAGCGCCTCCGCAGCCTCCGCTACCGTCGCCGTCGACGCTTCCAGATGGATCACATGATCCAGAAAGCCTTTTCTCTCTAAAAAATCCTCTGCTTTTTGTAATGACATCCTGTATCCTCTCCTTTTTTCGCCTTATTTATCTCGTTTTGACAGTAAGCAGACCGTCTCATTTTGTGTATCATTGTCCAAACTTAGTGTAAACTCTTTTTCTATAATCAGCAACTTAATAAAGTAGTTTTTTGTGTAATAGTGCCGTTTGCCGGTGTAGGGATATTCTCCGAGGGTAAAAACCTCCCGGTATCCACGGCTTTTGTAAAATGTGGGCGCTTGAAAAGAACAGGTGTCCACAAAGGCATATTTGCAGCCGCGCTTTCTGGCTTCTGCCTCTGCTGCCTCCAACAGCTTGCTTCCGATTCTCTGGCCCCGGAGCTGTTCGCTGACGAAAAGATATTGGATGCAGAGCCAATTGCCAAATGTCTCTCCGGTCAATCCGGCGAGCTTTTGGCCCGTCTCATCTTCCAGAAATGCGCCGACAGGGACACTTTGAGATGCCTCGCGGTGGCGGAGATTGTATTCCTTCAACATTTCGTGGATCTCATGGACATCGCGCGCATCTCCATCACTGGTGATTCTAAAAGAGCCGATACCGGATGCGTCTATCATCTTCATGCGTTTCCTCCGTGAACTTTCATTTTTCTGACCGCAAGGCAGTAATTGACATGCTCAAAGGCTTTCATATCTGCCCCAGCCTTGTTTATCACATCCCTTTGAATATCATCCGGTGTCAGCAACTCATAAATCAGAAACCCATGCTTCTCCAGGAGCTTTTCAAGTTCCGAATAGGAAAACGCTGACCGCATCGGTTCACCGCCTGCTTTTGCCATCATAATGGTGTTCTGCACACGCTTTTCGGGCGCATCAAAGAAGTTCTCATCCGGATAATCGAACACAAGGGAGCTATCGTCCGCGCAAAGCGAGGACAGCGCAGAAAGCGTCGTGTCGATTGCCTCCGCCGAAAGGTAGTAGGTCACACCAAGCCAAGAGAAAAAGGATTTGGCAGACGGGTCAAAACCGGCAGCAATCAGCCGTTCTGCCAAGCTATCACTTGTGAAATCTGTCGACACAAAGATGAGATTGTCAGGAACTGTCCAACCGGTGCGGGCGATCCGTTCCAGCTTGTCTGCCTGTGTCAAAGGATGATCGACCTCAAATACCCGGTACTTCGATAAAAACTCCGTTTCCCGGAAAGCAAAGGTATCCATGCCTGCGCCGAGCATGACATATTGCTTTGTGCCGGTCAAAACAGCCGTTTTTAATGATGCTTCTGTATATGACGCACGGCAAAGCGGCGACGGAGCAATATGAACATTCACAAGTTTCCGTAATAATTCTTTCGGTTCTTGCCTTTCGATAATAATCTCTGGTTCAAAAAACTGTGCCCCACCAAGAATATAATTCTGAACGGCAGTATATTCTTCTGCCGTCATCAACTCTTTGGCAAGATAATCCGCAAAAACAGGATGTCTTTCATTGCTTGCATGAAATGCCCTTCCAAAAGAACTCATCAGGGCAGTAATACTGGCTTTGTTATTCATTTTTGTCCTCCTCTATACATTCTGGTTTTCCCATATTTTAATTCTATTTGAAATCACAGCTCATTGATTGCTTTTATAACAGGCATACTGCGCATACGCTTTGCCGGAGCATATATTGCTACAACTACTGCAAGTGAAACAAACAATCATTTCGTGCTATCTTTCCATTTTGTGTGTTTCCATGAACAGCTAGAAACAGATTGTCAGCAGTTTTCGCTTTCCATGAAAACAAGGGCTTTGATTTTCTAACTGCATCTATATAGCGAACATCAGAAATGGATTTAAGCAAAAGAAATTTCGAATTATCTTTCAATAATTCAAGATCATCATCCTCCAATACTTCCGGACGATACCACCACCCATTATCTGTAATAGATTTTCTGAGCCAATTTACAGATTTCTCAGGCATATTCGCACCACCCGCTAAGCAGGCCAGAAAATATAATGTTTGCGGTCCATAGTTTTCAATACTCTTTTCATAAGCATCCAATAAAAAGTGATATGCTTCTGAATACCCATTCTCAGCAATGGATAATGTCGTCTCTAAAATATCATTTTCTTTTTTCAAATTATGTTCCTCTTTTCCAAAAAACGCAGAGCAAACCTTCATCATATCAGGTCATGCTCTGCGTCTAAGCGTCTGGCATTTTGATTTCTTCTATTTTTCCATTCTTGAAACGAATCACGCAGGTATATTTGCATTTTGGGCAGAATAGAGGAAAGTCCTCCAGCACCGTATGTGACCGTATCTGCGTTCTTGTTTTGCCACCACATCTAGGACAACAAAGCCAATCTAATTTTGTTTTCGGAGTTTCGATCATTTATGTCACCTCACCTTGTCTATCAACCAATATACATACAGCATCTTCACAAACTTAGTTATATTTTTCTTATAACTTTTTCGTGTCATTTCCTCTCTGCGCTACCAATACTGCACCTCTAAGATATATTTATCTTTGTCGTTCTCTCATCATATTCGTACTTCAAGAATAGAATTGACTATCTGCCTAAATCCATAATCGAGGAATTCTTCTTCGGTCATGCCATTCTGCACACAAATAAACTTTCCCTTTGTCTCGGCAAGTGCAAGCCAAGAATCAAGGCTCGTTGAGAGTACATAGACCGTCAGCACAGGAACAATATCTTTCCTTACTTCGCCACTTTTCTGTCCCCGCACAATGAGTGCTTCAAGTATCTCGTTTATCTCTGTTCCGAGACATAGTATATTTTTCACTGTATTTGAAGATACAAATTGCTCGATTTTCTCCGTGCCAGAATGCTTCAAGGTCTCAAGTGAACAGGGATACTCCTTTCTATAGCGGCTCTTTGCCTGGCATACCGCACGGTAGGCTTCGACGAACCCAGTATTATCATTTACAGCATTTTCAATATCTGTCTTCAGTGAACACAGTCCTTTTTCAATGATGTGGTGCAAGATATTCTCCTTGCTTTCATAATATGCATAGATTGTGCGCCGACTGTATTCGGACGCTTTTGAAATATCATCTATTCTCGTCTGTGCGTATCCCTTTTCTGAAAAAAGCTTTTCCGCAGCCGTCATTATACGCTCTCTGTGTAGTGCGGCAACAGCCTCTTTTTTGTTCATTTGTTTTATTGTAAACTCCTATTCTAAAAAGTATACTGCAAGTCTACAATATATTTTTGCCAGTGTCAACAAAAATACAATTTCTTTTGGACATATCATAAAAATATAACGGCGACTCTGATTTTTCAAAATCGCCGTTTATATAAATTATCGAGTAATGCCCTGTCTGTAATCTCAATGAGTTTATTCCCATTTAAAACATTTAACTGCAATGCCTGTACATACGGCAGTGACCACGACCATGACAATAATGGATATTCTTATATTATTAACAGACACTCCAAGAAAATCCCAAAAGGAAAACAATTCCTCTTAATGTCGAAATGATTGCAGATGATCCTGCATCCCAACAGCTTGTGAAATACATAGAATTCACTACATTATATCCCATAGCAAGAAATGTTACAGCATAAATTTTAAAACCTGTTGCAACCATATGCTCTAATGTGGCTTTGATTCTTGAAACGCACTCTCATGTATTTCATAAGGAATCAACTCTTGAATATTAAGATTTTATCGAAAAAAATCCTCTAAGAAATAGACATTTCACTATCTCTTAGAGGATTTTTCCTTACTTCAAATGATACCTGGTAATATTTTTCCAATTTTCCGGGAAGCCCATTTTATTCAATAATTCAGTTTCACTTATATGTTCTACTTCTCTGTTTACTCGGTCAATCTCCTTTATGAGCTTTCTTTTAAATTCCAGAAAATCTTTTCTAGGTAATAGATATCTAAAAGCAATTACCACAGCAAACAAATCTTGTTTTCCTTTTTCGTACTGATTGCCACTCTGTGGTAATGAAAGTTTTTTATGAAGCGTTGTATCAGCAATAGCATCTACCGTTCTGTATGTAAATAATCTTTCTCCATGTGCACATACATTTCTGTACTTAGTAAGAACAGATAGAAACTGCTCCATCTGATGCTGATTCAATGGTTCAAAGTTTTTTGATACTTTTGATTTTAAGGATTGAGGAAATACTCGGAACATTTTTGATAAGTTTCCAAACGTAAGTACATTTGCCAAAACCCATAATGGAATTTCACCATATGTCTTGCGGTAATAGTTAATATATGTATAATCTGTGGTCGTTGTTGCTCGTTTCAAGGTCGCTATCAGCTTTACGATTGTTGCATGATTTCTTTTTGTATTATTATAATTATTAGCATCCAGGTACTGCTTCTGCTCTGCTCCATACATTTCAGTAAAGTAGTATGACATCAAAGAACGCATCTGTCGCTCGATCCGCAGTAAATATTTAAAGAACAACTCTCTAAGCTCTGCATCAAACTTATACAGACTGACTATTTCTTCAAAACTTGTTCCTGCCTTATATTTCTTTGTATTCGATATTCTAAAAAGATGTTTATACCCTCCCATAAGGGGAAAATATCCTATTCGGCGTAACATCTTTTCTGCATATTCTCTATCTTTTATTTTTATTCCCTTTTCATCACTGATCCAGGAAACCTGGTCACTGAAAGAAGAGAATTTTTTCGGTGTCTGCATATCATTTCTCCTTAAAACAAAAGAGGGAGAGACCCGCAGGCTCTCCCCCGCCTGTAGGCTTCGCAAGTTTCTACAGAACGATCACTGAGCTTAGTATACGTCATTTTAAATATCCTGTCAATACTCCAAAACATTCTTATGCCGCATCAGCTCAAGAGTATTCTATGCTATTTTTTCCAAAATTATAATCAATTTTTCTTGCGTTCCATATCTTGTCCCATTACCTGTTGCATAGCTTTCTGTCCACTACGTCTTGCAATTTCTTCCTTTTTCAAAGTGGAGTATCTGTAAGGATGTTTGCACAAAAAGTATAACACATCGCCCGTGCAGCCTGCAGTTTCAACCACTCTTCCAGCTGCGATACCGGAACCTCTATTAATTCTTACCACTAAAAAAGCACCCATTTTTGAGTGCTCTTTCTTATTTTTTCTGGTCATTAACCATCGCCACAATATTCATTGCAGGCAATACAATCGGGCTCATTCCCGGCTGAGTTGTTATGCTTGAAATATAACTTCGGATATAAGGGAACATGATAGCTATTGTATTTTTTCTAACATATCCATATTTTCTTGTCGAGTCGAAAAAACAGCTCTGCCTTTTACGTTAACAAATACTTTTCCTCTTCATCAGAAACCGTTGTTTCCAGTAAAACTTCAAACAACCCATCGTCCAGCTTTGTAAGATTACGTTCCACTTGTACTCCTAATTCCAAGCTATCCAATGAATCTGTTCTTTTTCTAAAAGAACTTTCTACTATTTCAATTTTTTCTAAAACAAGAGGGCTTTCATACTTAGACCTTACTTCCATCTCTCTCCTAACACGCAACTGCATAATCTTCCTGTAAATAAAATACAGGAACCTCAACTTTTGCATTGGTTTTATTACATGAATAGTCAAAATACGTCTGACACGGTGCAAATACACGATTCACATCATCATTTGTAATAGCATGCACCTGGTCTCCATCTTTGAGCATCGGACTCGTTGCAGTCTTACTCAGTTCGAC
>JAQXGF010000134.1 GCA_029006155.1 Lachnospiraceae bacterium | reverse complement strand
CGTTGATATTCGCCAGGAGGAGACGCGTCCGCAGAATGATTATCCGTACCGTCCGCGCCTGCATTACACGCCGGCATACGGCTGGGTGAACGATCCGAACGGACTGGTATATGTGGATGGTGTTTATCATATGTTCCATCAGTATAATCCGTATTCGACGGAATGGCAGAATATGTCCTGGGGACATGCCACCAGTACGGACCTTATTCACTGGGAAGAGCAGGAGGTGGCAATCACGCCGGATGAGTACGGCACGATGTATTCGGGCTGTGCGATGGTTGATGAAAAAAATACAGCCGGTTACGGAAAGGATGCACTGCTGTTTTTCTATACAGCGGCAGGAGGGATGAACGAGTGGTCGAAGGAAGCAGGCAATCTCTTCACACAGAAGCTGATGTGGTCAACGGACGGAGCGAAAACCCTTCATAAACGTGACGAAGAGCTGGTTCCGTGGATTGTCGGGGAAAACCGCGACCCGAAGGTATTTTGGCATGCGGAATCAAACGCCTATGTGATGATTATGTACCTGGAGGAAAATGATTTTCTGATCCTGCGCTCTGCCGATTTACTGCACTGGGAGCAGACGCAGAAGATGACGGTACCGGGGATGTGGGAATGTCCGCTTCTGATCGAGGTTCCGGTAGAGGGGACAGATAAGAAGGAATGGGTATTCTGGTCTGCGGATGGTTATTATCAGATCGGCAGCTTTGACGGCTATACCTTCTGTACAAAGACGGAGCGGAAGATGGCTTATTTCAGCAGACGGGCCTATGCTGCGCAGAATTTTGTAAATGTTGGAGAGAGAGTATTACTCGTTCCGTGGGTGCGGCTGGATAATGCAAACGGCTGGTATCGCGGCGCAATGGGAATTCCGCAGGAAATCTGCCTGAAGGATGGCGCGGACGGATTGCAGCTGGCATTTTCCATGACAGAGGAGCTGCATGCCATGCGCGGCAGCTGGGAGGTGCTTCCGCAAAATGAGACCATTTCCATTGCAGGGGAAGCAAGGGAGGTTGTGCTTAGCTGGAATGCCGGAATGACAGGAACAGAGCTTCTTGAGATCGGAGAGACGACGATCCGGGTAGACTTTACACATGGTGAGCTCTGGGTGGACACCGATCGGAAGCATGAGCTGGATGGAGAGCTGCGCGGTGTATTTGATCCAGCGAAGCCGCTTGATATGACAGTTGTGATCGACCAGGAGATGCTGGATATCCTGGCGGACGGCGGACGGCTTTGCGGCACCATTGAGACCGAGGAAAATGTACTTGGAAAAACGCTTAAGCTGCGTGGAGATGCGGCTCCAGGAGCTGCAAAGTGGTGCGTATTGAAATAAAGGTGCCAAAGAACAAATAGTTGAACAGATAAAAAATCCGAATACCGGAAAAGAAGTGAGGACATACAGGGATGGCAACAATCAAAGACGTGGCGATGGATGCAGGTGTATCGGTAGGAACGGTATCCAATGTCATTAATGGCGGAAATGTAAGTGAAGAGCGGAGGCAGCGGGTCGAGCAGTCGATTCAGAAGCTTGGCTATCAGGTGAATGGGATTGCCCGGAAGATGCGTACACAGCGCACCGACTATGTCGTCGTCATTTTGCCTGATATTACCAATCCGTTTTACAGCCTGCTGCTGCAGGGGCTGGAGCATGCACTTTCTGCCTATGATAAACAGCCACTGCTGTGTATTTCAGACGGCGAGAAAGAGAAAGAGATCAAATATATCGAAATGGCCAGAACCAACAAGGTCGACGGTATCATTGGTGTTACGTTCAGTGATGTGGAGGAATATCTGGATGATACACTGGCATTTGTGTCGATTGAGCGTCGTTTTTCAAAAAATATCCCGTGTGTATCCGGAGATAATTATCTGGGCGGACGTATGGCAGCAGAGAATCTGGTTCGGCGCGGTGCGACGAATCTGTTGCTTGTGCAGACCATTATGTCAGTGGACAATGAGGTGCGCAAGCGCCGGTTCGGGTTCGAGGATTACTGTGAGGAAAACGG